>JAAYXX010000440.1 GCA_012515695.1 Chloroflexota bacterium | reverse complement strand
CCCCACCTCCCCCCCGATGACCCGTGGTTGGCCGGGTTCCGCGTGAGCTACTATTACCTGGGCTATCTGACCGTGGCCCTGATGACCCGGCTGGCGGGCCTTTCGGCGGGGGTAGGGTATAACCTCGGCTTGGCGCAGACGGCAGCGTTGGCCGCGCTGGTCGCCTATGGCGTGCTGTATGACCTGTGGCGCCGGGCGGAGCGGCCTGATTCTCGGCTGACGGGGCTGTTCGCTGGGTTGGGCGGGCTGGTGCTGATCCTGGCGGGCAACCTCGAAGGGATTTTCGAGGGCCTGAAATCCGCCGGGGTGGGGCCGGAGGCGCTGTATCGCTGGCTGGGCGTGCCCGGCTTGCAGGAAACGACCACGACGGGACATTGGATCCCGCAGGATTCCTGGTGGTGGTGGCACGCCAGCCGCATCATCGAGGACGCCAACTTTTTGGGGCGCACCCCGACGGTGATTACCGAGTTCCACGCATTCAGCCTGATTCTGGGCGACCTGCACCCTCACTTGATGGCGCTTCCCTTTGGGCTGCTGGCCGTGGGGCTGGCCGCCGAACTCTATCGGCGCGGGCAGGCGGGCATGGGGCGCTGGTGGCGCGAGCCGGGCCTCTGGCTGATGCCCCTGTTCTTTGGCGCGCTGGGCTTTGTCAATAGCTGGGATTTGCCCACGTTTGCCCTGCTGGGGGTGTTGGCGCTGTTGGGCGGCGTTTGGGTGGCCCGCCGCACCTCCTGGCGGGAGCTGCTCCCCGCGCTGGCGTTCGTCGGCTGGCTGGGGGCGGGCAGCATTCTGCTGTATCTTCCCTTCTACTGGACGCTTACCTCGCAGGCCCAGGGGATTGGGCTGGCCTACTATGCCAAAACCCCGCTGCGGCTCTATTGGCTGCACTTTGGCGTCTGGCTGTGGCCCATCCTGGTCGTGACGGTGGCGGATGTGCGGCAAATGGCGCGCGAGAGCGTGTTGCGCGTGACGCGGCGCGGCGCGCTGGCGCTGTGGGTGGGCGTGCTGGCGTTGCCCTGGGCGCTGACCCTGGCGCTGGGCAGCCCCGGCAGGCTGCTGTTGGGCGTGGGCGTCTCGCTATTGGCGGGGCCGTGGCTGCTGCTATTCCTGAGCGCGTTGCTGGCGGCGGTGGCGCTGACCATCTGGCGCGATATCCGGCGCGGGGCCGATGTCCATCTATTCCCCCGGCTGCTGATTCTGCTGGGGCTGGGGCTGACGTATGTTACCGAGTTCTTTTACCTGCGGGATATGTTTGATACCCGCATGAACACCATTTTCAAGGTGTATTATCAGGCGTGGGCGCTGTTGGCTCTGGGCGCGCTCTGGGCGGTGGGGCGGCTCTGGCGGGCAGGGGGATGGCAGCGGGGCGCGTTGATCGGCAGTGCCGTCTTGTTGGCGGCGAGCCTGTATTACCCGGTGGCCGCGGGCCATAGCAAGGCGGGGGGCTATCGGGCACAGGCGACACTGGACGGCACGGCGTTTCTGGCGGACGAATCGCCGGATGAATACGGGGCGTATCGCTGGTTACAGGAGCATGCTGGTCCTAATGATGTCCTGCTGGAAGGGGTGGGCGAGGACTATTATGCGAGCCACAACCGGCTTTCGGCGTGGACGGGCATTCCCACGGTGTTGGGGTGGCCGGGGCACGAGGCGCAATGGCGCGGCAGCGACGATCTGGTGGCCGAGCGCATCCCCGACGTGGCGGCCATCTACACCAGCACCGACCCGCAGGTGCTCCGGGGCTTGCTTGCCGAATATGGCGTGACGTATATCTATGTGGGGCCATACGAGCGGGACAAATACGGGATAGACGCGGCGCGTCTGGAATGGTATGCCGCCTTTTGCGAGACGGCGTATGCAGCGGGGGATGTGCGTATCTACCGCGTGCCGCGATAGCGAGCGGGCCGCGCTGCGCGAGTCGCAGGGACGCCAAAGGACATCGCCCGGCAGAACGGTGAGCGATGTCCCTGAAATCGCAGAGAATATATAGACCAGAAAGCGAAACCGCGCTGTTACTTGGCGGCTTCCAGCTTTTTCATCAAGCGGGACTTGTGGCGGGCGGCGTTGTTGGGATGAATGACGCCCTTTTGGGCCGCCTTATCCAGCGCGCTGATAGCCTGACGCACGGCGTCCGTGGCTTCCTGCTCATCGCCAGAGGCAATGAGGATATTGGCCTTTTTCATGGCCGTACGGGTGCTGGAGCGCACCATACGATTGCGCGCGCGACGCTTCTCATTCTGGCGCATCTGCTTGATGGCTGACTTTATGTTGGCCAAGTTTAAACCCTCCCGAAAAGCTCTAGCAGTTGATCCATATGCAGCAATACATTATACGGGCGTTGCCCCTTTTCTCCAAATCCCCATTGCCGGGCGGTGACAGGCGCGCCCGTGAAGGCGCGGCACGCATAAAACGACTAAAGAAGCCATAGAATACATAATATTTCTTGGATGGTTTTCCCCTTCTACGGCTCAAAGCGGGGCAGCCCGAAAAAGTCGCGGTAGGCGTTGACCACCGCCACATAGTTCTGTAGCGGCACGCTGGCCGTGATGGCGTTACTGGCGCACAGGATATGGCCCCCTTGCCCCCAGCCCGCCTCCAGGCATTCGATGGTGTGGCGGCGCACATCCTCCGGCGAACCAAAGCTCAGGATGTTGCCGCAATCCAGGTTGCCGTAGAAGGTGATCCGATCCCCGTAGAGCGCCTTGAGTCGGCGCAGGTCCATCCCCGCGTGCATGTCGATCTCTAGATAGCCATCTACCTCGCAGCCAAACAGGAAATCCTCGATGACCGGCCACAGGTTGCCATCGCTGGCGTTGACCGTCCAGCCCCCGGCGGCGTGCACCACCCGGCAGAGCTGGCGCACCTGCGGGACGATAAACTCGCGGTAGGCGCGAGGCGAGATAATGGGCGTATTTCCGGCGAAATCGCCCCCCACACCGATCTGTCGGATGCCCAGGGCCAGGTAGCGTTCGATGCTGGCGAGGGCGCGGCGGGTTGCGAGAGCAAAATGCTCGTGCGCCACCGCCGGTTCCAGCGCCATCGTCTGCATCAGGTCCACGTCCGTCCAGACGCCATGCACATAAGCGGGCGCAAGCAATGGCAGGTCGAGGTCGCGCCGGGCCATTTCTTCCATCAAATAGCTATAGATCAACAGGCTGCCATCGGCGGGGTAGGGCGAGCGGGCGGCGGCCTGTTGGTTGCGCTCGCGCACGCGGCGCACCGGGT
>JAAYXX010000054.1 GCA_012515695.1 Chloroflexota bacterium | reverse complement strand
AGCCGTTGGAAATCTAGGGGCGTTTTCGCAACGCCGAGCGATCGTATGGAGAGTTTGAAGGAGGAAGAATAGGTGGCATCACAGTATTACTATGGCACCGGCCGACGCAAGACCTCGACTGCCAGGGTACGCCTGTATCCGGGTGATGGCACGTTTGTTGTCAACGAATCCCCCGCGGAAAAGTTCTTCTCGCGGGAAGGCGACCTGGATGTAGCGATGGAGCCTCTCAAGCTGACTGGTAACGAGACCAAATTCATGATCTCGGTGCGTGTGGCTGGCGGCGGCCAAACCGGCCAGGCCGAAGCCATCCGGCACGGGATCGCCAGGGCTTTGATCGAGGCTAGCCCCGAGTTGCGTCCGGTGTTGAAGGAGGCTGGCTTGCTGACCCGTGATCCGCGCGCCAAGGAGCGCAAAAAGCCGGGTCTCAAGCGGGCGCGCAAGGCTCCGCAGTACACCAAGCGGTAGGTCCACGTTACCTATCCTGGTGAATTCGAAACCCGAGAGGGCGAGCGTTCAAACACTCGTCCTCTTTTTTGCTTTCAATCGACTCGTGCAAGCCGCGCTTGCTACAAGACGCTACCGGGGAACTAGGCGCTGGGGAACACAACCGGCCAGTATAGGACGATGCCCGCCGTGAGCGCCCAGAGCATCAGGGAGATGAGCAGCGGCTTGTCGCCCAGGACGATGTCTTCGGGCGCGCCTCCCAGGTTCTTGCTGTGGACCAGATAGAGGTAGCGAAAGATGCTGTAGATCAAAAAGGGGATGGTCAGCATCATGGCGTGGTTGGCGGGCAGGTTGGGGGCCGAGAAGGTATAGAACGAGTACGCGGTCAGCGCGGTAGCTGTGACCAGCGAGGTCATATTGTCCAAAAAGGCCAGGTTGTACTCTTGCAGGCTGGCGCGGTGCTCGTTGGCGTTTTCAGCCAGCAGCACCAGTTCGTTTCGCCGCTTATTGATGGCGATGAACAGCGCGCCCAGCGTGGCGCAGACGTAGAGCCAGGGGGAGAATCGAGATACTTCGATCACCATCGCCCCGGCCACGACCCGCAAGACAAAGCCCGCCGCGATGGACATGACGTCAATGATGACGATGTGCTTCAGGACAAAGCTATAGGCGATCTGGAGCACTGCATAGCCCAGGGTGACAAAGCCAAAGGCGGGGTTCAGCACAAAAGCGGCGGGAAGACTCACCACAAACAGCAGAACCGCCGCCACCGTAGCCAGCCTGGGCGACAAGGCCCCCGATGCCAGCGGGCGGTTTTTCTTGACGGGGTGCAGCCGGTCCTTCTCAATATCGGCCAGATCGTTGATGAGATAGATTGCGCTAGAGATCAGACAAAAGATCACAAAGGCCAGGATACTGGTGAACACTTTGGAGGGATGCAGGAGTTTGCCATCGAAAAAGACCCCGACAAACACAAAGACGTTTTTGGCCCACTGTTTTGGGCGCATCGCTCGGATAAGGGCTGGCAATGGGAATCGGACTCCTGCAATTGTCTGGATTAGTGTGCGCAACACAACAGGACCTGCCTCCATATGCCTGAAAGATCAATGTGGGTATCATATCTGAAAGGGGGCATCTCGTCAAAGCGGTTGGTGAGCGCGGCGCATCGCTGATTCTGGGCGCGCCCATACCAATTCGTGTACTTGACAGTAAAGCCATCCTTTATTATCCTGCAAGTATGGTGTCTGAAAGGTTGGATACATTGTTATACCGTCGCGGCCTGGCAGAGAGCCGCGAAAAAGCGAAACGGCTGATTATGGCCGGGCAGGTTTTAGT
>JAAYXX010000439.1 GCA_012515695.1 Chloroflexota bacterium | reverse complement strand
CCCTCGCACCATCCCGCAATCTTGATTCCCTCGGTGAATCCTCCGGCGATGCACAGGTCCACGCGGGCATAGTCAATCAGGTCGTGATCTAGCAGCTCACGGAAATCCCACTTGCTACAGAATTGCTCCCCCGCCGCCAGCGGCACGTCCGTCCGCTCGCGCAACCGGTGGAAAGCCTGCGGGCTTTCAGAGCGAAGCGGGTCCTCGATGAAATAGGGCCGGAAGGGCGCGACCTCGCGGCAAAGCACCAACGCGTCAGCAGGCCCCAGGCGCGTATGCACGTCAAAGCATAGCTCGATCTCGTCGCCCAACGCCTCGCGCATGGCCTGGAATTGGGCGATGGTCGTGCGTACGGCTGGCCCTGGCTCTAGCAAATCGCCGCCATCATACAGACCCCACCGCACATACTTCCAGCCCTCCGCGACCTTTTTCTGGGCATCCTCCACCAGCATCTCAACGCCAGCCTGATGCCCACCCGCCAGATGGCAATAGCAAGCGACCTTGTCACGCACGCGCCCGCCCAACAGGTCATAGACCGGCACGCCCAGCGCCTTGCCCCGCAGGTCGTACAGAGCAATATCAATAGCGGCGATGGCGCTGCCCAGAATCGGGCCATGCGGGAAAAACCCGCCACGGGAGAGCAGTTGCCAGAGGTGTTCAATGCGCGACGCGTCCTGCCCGATGAGCAACGGCTTGAAATGCTCAACCGCGCCCATCACGGCCAGCTCGCGGCCAGTCAGCCCAGACTCGCCCACGCCGTATAGCCCCTCGTCAGTATCCACCACCACGAACAGGTAATTGCGGAATCCACCCCAGACGGGATAGCAGGTAACATCGGTGATCTTCATTGCCATGCTCCTATGGTCTAGAATGTCCTGCCCAGTGTATGCCGGGGCATGATTGGCTGTCAAGTGCCTAGCAATTGATGAAGGATAGAACTTGTATCACGGCAGCGGATCACCCTCATCCGCCCTTCGGGCACCAGCTGAAAGCCTCCCTCGCCCTTTGGTAGAGGGAGCGGCTGGGTACAGCCGGGGGTGAGGGTGGTGAGGAGGATCTGCTGGCCGTGACAATCAAATGTTAGCGCCATTAGCCATGCTTGGCCGCTTACAATGATGCCGGCTGGAAGCCGGCGGTCCAATCCCCTTCCAAAACGCTCCCTAACCCGCTTTAACGGGTTTCCTCTTTCAGCAGCCTGGGACATTCAGTCCCAGGCGCACGCCGCCCTTAGCCGCGATGCGAGTCGTCGAACACAGGGGCCAGCAGGTTGTCCACCGGCACATAATCATCCGTCAGGATCAAGGGCGGCTCCATCTGCAAATACTCGTCCAGCTCCTCCTTGCTGAGAGGCTTGTAGAACGAACCGAGCTGGCTCAAGTCAATGGGGACCTGGCTCGCAGCGATGACAAACGTCGTGCGCGCGGCATCGCGCCACCCCTCAATCGTCGGGATCACCTCCACGTAGGTGAACACCTGTTGCAGCGTCCGCACAAAGGCCCGCATAAAGTGCCCCCGCTGGCCGCCGTCGATAATGTTCGCCAGATACATGCCATCATCTCGCAGCAGGCTGTCAATCATCTGGTCGAATTCGAGCGTGGTGAGATGATAGGGCACCGAGTAATCGTTAAAGGCATCCCCAAAGATCAGGTCATAGCTGTCGGGCGCGCTTTGCCACGTCATGAACAGCCGGGAATCCATATCGTGGATCTCGATGCGCGAGTCTCGCGGCAAGCCCAACTCCTGCCGGGCGGTCTCGGTCACGGCGGGGTCAATTTCGGTGACCACCAGATGGCTTTCGGGCAGCAAAATCTCCAGGTAGCGCGGAAAGGTATACGCACCCCCGCCGATGAAAAAAGCGTCCATGTCGGGCTTTTGCTCCAGCAATGGCTCCAGAACGCCCGCATAGGTGCGCTCGTACCCATAGCCGAGGAACATGGGGTCATCCAGGTCGGTGTAGCTGTGCACCAGGCGGTCAAGGATCAGTTCGCGCACTTTTCTGCTGCCCATCTCGGTGTCATGCACCTTGATGCAAAAGTAATCGCTCTCCACAAGGCAATCGGATTTCAGCACGCCCTGCGCCTGAAACGTCCATGTCGCGCCACCAAACAGGATCACGGCGACAGCCGCCGAGGCAACCGCTTTCTGCCAGCGAACCATCGTCAGGAACCAGAGGCCCATCAGCAGCAAAATGCCCCCCACCAGCAACACGACAGACTTGGTGCCCAGCCAGGAGATGAGGAAAAAGCCCGTGGCAAAAGTGCCCAGAATGCTGCCCGCCGAGGACCAGGCGTAAATCTTGCCCACCGTCGTGCCCGTGCGCGTCAAATCCTGCAGCGTCAGTTTGACGACGATGGGCGACACGCACCCCAATACCACGCTCGGCAGAAAAAAGACGATGGCGATATCGGTGACGACCCAGAGCAGCAGGGGCAAGTGCTGCGACCAGGCCAACTCGCCCAAGGCGCGTACGAGCCAGAGGATGCTCAGGCTAAAGAGGGACGCCAGCACGAAAATCAGCCCCAGGAAGGTGGGAGAAGCGAACCTGTCGGCCAAACGTCCCCCGATAAAGTTGCCGAGAGACATGCCTGCCAGGATCACCCCAATAATCGAAGTCCACGTATACAGGGAAACACCGAGACGCGGGGCTACCAGACGACTGGCGACCAGTTCCAGCACCATGACGCACGCGCTGCTCAAGAAGACCGTTAGGTGGGGATTCCAATAAGCTCGACGAATCCGCATGATTTGGCATCTCTCCTTCCGTGGTTGTTGGTGATGTGCTTTCGATGGTCCCTCACAACCATCCGCCCGGGCTTGTGCGCGTCAACCGATGGCGTATGCCTGAGAATACACTTGACGGGGCGGAATTGCAAGCAGTTCGCCAGCAAAAAAACATCCGGGCAGATATTGCTGTCAATACCTGCCCGGATTACGTTTCTGTCAGGCTCTACCTTGCGCGGCGATGCTCAGGGCGCTCACGCCCTCTGCATCACCTCCGGCGACTGGATGAACGCCTGCCACGCAAAGTATCCGCCCTCCAAAGCCCATGCAGTGTAGCCGCTCTCACGGAGCAGCTTGGCGGCCTGCTCGCTTCTGGAGAGGGAGCCGCCAGGGCGCAAAAAGTTTCAATAAGTCACCACCGGACGATCCTGGGGAATCTCCCCCATGCGGTCCTCTAGCTCCTCTAGCGGTATGTTGATTGCGCCGCTGATGTGCCCCTCTCGGTATATTTCCGGGGTACGCACATCAACGATGGTAGTAGGCTCTTCGGCGGCGATGCGGCGGTATAGCTCCTGTGGGCTGATCAAGTCGGCCATGTCTCTATCCCCCTTCCTTGGGCAAACCTGCCCCGTCTCAGACTATCTCATCTTTTCGGGCGTGGTCTGCTCAAACTCTTGCCAGGCGGGCCATCCCCCCTCGATGATCTGCGCGACGTGGCCGGTTCTGGTCAGCAGGTCATACGCCTCGTGACAGGCACCGCCCTCCGGGCTTGACGAGCCACAATACACCACAATCACATCCTCGTCAGGTATCTCGATCATCCTATCAGGCAATTGTTCACCGGGGATATTGATAGCCGTGGGAATATGCCCCCGCTGGAACTCTTCCGGGCTACGCAAATCTACGATGGTCAGCTTTTGCTCGCGCCCCAAGTAGCGATTCAGGTCTTGCGGACTGATATACTGATCCATCTTACTCCTTCTCAAACCTGGGGGCCTCTGAGAGGCCCGCTCTGTTTGCCTACCCGCCAGGCCGCCTACGTGCCTGCCGTTGCCTGCACACCCCACCAGATTGCTCGCGTCCGTCTGGTCGCCTAGCTCTGGGGCTGCGACACATAGATGTCTTCCAGGCGGTCTAGCAGTTCGTGAAATTCCTCATGGCGGCCCTCGCCAATCTGTTCCTCTTCTATCCGCTCAAATCCCTCCACCAGTGCCTCGTCTTCTTCTGGCCCCAGCCGCGCATCGGCGATGGGATACAGGACATTGT
>JAAYXX010000438.1 GCA_012515695.1 Chloroflexota bacterium | reverse complement strand
GGTTCCCGGAGTCGACGCGGAAGCATTGCGGCAGGTGTTTCAGCAGAACCAGCTTTTGGGCCTGCTCAACATGTTCTCCGGCGGTGCCATGTCCAACTTCTCGGTGATGGCGCTAGGAGTCTATCCGTTTATTACAGCGCAGATCGTGTTGCAGCTTCTACAGCCGATCATCCCCGGGCTGGAAGCATTGGGGAAAGAAGGCGAAGCTGGCCGACAGAAGATGAACATGTACACGCATGTGCTGGCGATTCCTCTAGCTCTGCTACAGGCAATCGGACAGACGTCGCTCCTGGCGCAACCGGCAGGTGGCATCGGGCCTGTGATCAGCAACTGGGGCTTTGGCCCAGACACGTGGCTGCCCACGGTGGCCACGCTGCTTACCCTGACGGCAGGCACCATGTTCGCTATCTGGCTCGGTGAGCGGATTGACGAACAGGGCATTGGCAATGGTTTGTCGATTATCATCTTTGGTGGTATTGTAGCGGGTATTCCAACAAGCCTTGGGCAGTTGTGGATTGCAAACCCGTGGAGCATCCTGTTCTTTGTCATCATAACCGTGGTCACGGTTGTAGGGATTGTGTTCATCCAGGAAGGATAGCGGCGCATCCCGGTGAACTATGCCAAGCGCGTGCGCGGGAACAAGATCTATGGGGGGCAGAGCACGCATATCCCCCTACAGGTCAACTCGGCTGGGATGATCCCGCTGATCTTTGCTGTGTCCATCATGATGCTGCCGGGCGTCGTATCCAGCTACTTTGTGGGTTCGTCCGTTCCGGTGGTGAGTTCGATTGCCACCTTTATATCACGGGTGTTTAGCTCTACCGGGCCGATCTACTGGATACTGTACTTCCTGCTTGTAGTGGGCTTTACCTACTTCTATACGGATGTGGTGTTCCAACAGCAGGATTTGCCAGAGACGTTGCGGCGACAGGGAGGGTTTATCCCTGGGATTCGCCCCGGCCAGCGCACTGCCGAATATTTGAGCGGTGTGTTGCGGCGGATTACCTTTGCGGGAGCGCTTTTCCTGGGGGTTGTGGCTATTCTGCCTTTCCTGGTACAGTTGACGATCGGTACATCGGAAATGCTGGTAACCAGCACTGGCCTGCTGATTGTGGTGGGTGTGGTGCTGGATACGATGAAGCAATTGGAAGCGCAGTTGTTGATGCGCCACTATGAAGGCTTTATCCGCAAAGGCAGGTAACGAACCTTGTATATCGTGCTACTGGGAGCGCCGGGCGCAGGCAAGGGTACACAGGCGGAGTTGCTCAGGGAAAAGCTTGCTATTCCGAGTGTATCGAGCGGAGACTTGTTCCGCTCTGCTATCGAGGCGGGCACCGAGTTGGGTGTCAAGGCCAAGGAGTATATTGATCGTGGGGAACTGGTTCCCGATGGGGTAACTATCGCCATGGTCGCCGAGCGGTTGGCGCAACCAGATTGCACAGAAGGGGTGATCCTCGATGGATTCCCCCGGACGGTGGCTCAGGCCGAAGCCCTGGACGGCGTGTTGGCCGAGATGAACAGGCGAGTACATGCTGTCTTGTATATCAAGGTTTCGGAGGACGTCTTGCTGAAACGCCTAGCAGGGCGTTGGACATGCCGAGACTGTGGAGCCATCTATCACGAGGTTTTCGGCCCGGAAAAGACCAGGGGCGTTTGCGACGCGTGTGGGGGGGCGCTCTACCAACGGGAGGACGATACCCCCGAGACGCAGCAACGGCGCATCGCTGTCTATCTGGACCGGACAGCGCCTTTGCAAGAGTGCTATCGTGCAAAGGGTATCTTGATTGAGATTGATGGCGACCAGGATGTTGATGTGGTACACCGCAGCGTCATGGCAGCCATTGATTCTCTGGAAGGAAACGACACGCTCTAGTCGCTTGGGGTGTGGCGGCTACAGTTGAGGGCTGTCGCTACCAGCGAGCAGGCGGGGCGTGTACGTAGCAGATTGGTGATGGCAGTGGCTATCAAAACAAAAACGCCTGACGAGATCGAGCGCATGCGCCGGGCAGGCCACATTGTGGCGGCTGCTCTGGAAGCGTTGCGCGCGCAGGTCAGGCCGGGTATTACAACCCAAGAGCTGGACGCCGTCGCGGATGAAGTTATTCGCAGCATGGGGGGGACGCCATCCTTCAAAGGATATCGCGGCTACCCGGCATCCATCTGCGCGTCCATTAACGAAGAGATTGTGCATGGCATCCCTGGCCCCCGGCAACTCCAGGAGGGTGATGTGATCAGCCTGGATGTGGGCGCGATTTACGAGGGGTATCAGGGGGATGCGGCAATTACCGTTGCTGCGGGGAAGGTTTCGTCGCAGGTGCAACGGTTGATGGAAGCCACCCAGGCTGCGCTGGCGGCGGGAATCAACGCCGCGCGCGATGGGGGCCGTCTGGGGGATGTTTCGTACGCCATCGAGGCGGCGGCCCAGTCGGCAGGCTTTCAGGTCATCCGGGAGTATGGTGGGCATGGCATCGGCCAGCATATGCACGAGCAGCCGATGATCCCCAACTGGGGGCATCCTGGCCGGGGCTATCGGCTCAAGGCGGGGATGACGCTCGCCATAGAGCCGATGCTGGTGCTGGGCAGCCCGGTAACGCAGGTTCGCCCGGATGGCTGGACTGTAGTTACGGCGGACAGAAGTGTGTCCGCTCATTTTGAGCATACGATTGCGATTACCGAGGATGGGGCGGAGATTCTGACCAAACCATCAGCGATCTAGTAGTGTACGGAGGTTAATTGTGAAAGTTCGTGCCTCAGTAAAGAGAATGTGCGACAAGTGCAAGATCATTCGGCGGCGTGGTGTTGTCCGTGTGGTTTGCACGAACCCGCGACACAAGCAGCGACAGGGATAGGTTCATAGCGATCCTCCCCAGCCCCAGCCCGTAAAGGCTGGAGGATCGGGGGGCGAGGAGGAAGAGCATGGTTCGTGTGGCAGGTGTTGATATTCCCAACGAGAAACGTGTAGAAATCGGACTCACGTACATCTATGGCATTGGCCGCACCACGAGCACGCAGATTCTGGACAAGGCAGGGGTGAACCCTGATACGCGTTGCAAGGATCTGACCGAGACGGAAGTGGCGCGCCTGCGTGAGCTGATCGATGGCGAATATCTGGTGGAGGGCGACCTGCGCCGTGAGGTATCCATGAACATCAGGCGACTGATGGACATTGGCAGCTATCGAGGCTTGCGTCATCGGCGCAATTTGCCAGTGCGTGGACAACGGACGAGAACGAATGCACGGACGCGGCGTGGGAAGGCCAGAGCAGTAGCGGGCAAGAAAAAGTCCCGCGATAAGAAGTAGTTAGCGGAGGAACGATGGGGCGAAGAAGAGGTGGAGCACGGACGACCCGACGCGAGAGGCGCAATGTCCCCTCGGGGCGGGTGTATGTTCAGTCTACGTTCAACAACACAATCATTACGTTTACCGACCCGACAGGCAATGTGGTGTGCTGGCATAGCGCGGGGCAAGAGTTCACCGGCTCCCGTAAGAGCACGCCGTATGCCGCGCAGATGGCCACCGAGACGGCGGCCCGGACAGCCATGGACATGGGCATGCGCGAAGTCGATGTCTTTGTGAAGGGGCCTGGTCCTGGCCGTGAGGCCGCTCTGCGAACGCTTCAGGCTGTAGGCATGCGGGTGCGTTCGATTACGGATGTCACGCCACTGCCGCACAACGGGTGCCGTCCACCGAAAAAGCGCCGCATCTAGGGG
>JAAYXX010000437.1 GCA_012515695.1 Chloroflexota bacterium | reverse complement strand
TGGCAGGCGGGCGCATAAGGAGAAACGCATGAACGTAACCGTCTACACGACGCCAACTTGACCCTATTGCTATCAGGTGAAAGAGTATCTTTCACAGCGATCCGTCCCCTTTCGCGAGGTAGACGTCTCTCGCGAAAGGGCCGCCGCCGAAGAAATGGTGCGCGTCTCTGGACAGCAGGGCGTGCCGGTGACGGTGATTGACGGGCAGCCGGTGGTGGGGTTTGATCGCGCCCGCCTGGACCAACTTCTTGCGCGAGCCAGCCGCCCTCGATTGGGGGCGGCTGTGGCCGACGCCGCCGAGATGGCCGCCAAGGGCCGCACGACGGCGCGCCAGGGGGCATATGTGGGCAAGGTGACGCCGGGCGGGCTGGCGGCCCAGGCGGGGCTGCAACCCGGCGACGTAATCGTCTCGGTGGCGGGGCAGCCAATCTCTGGGACGGGCAGCCTGGAAACGCTGTTGGCTCGCGTGCGCCCCGGCCAGACGGTGCCGCTGGGGTATGTTCGCAATGGCGAGCAGCACCAGACCACCGTTCGCTTCTAAAAGTTGGAATAGTTCGGCAGCCACCATTAGGATGGGCGATTGAAATCGCGGCAACCGATTGCGTCACCAGCAAGCTGGTGCGTCCACCTTCGTGGGCTGATCTGCAGTCGCCGAAGGGCGACTTGGCAGTGGTTGGTGCAGTTTTTGACTGCCTATGCCGATGCAAACGTTGGTGCAGTTTCAACTGCTACGATACGGGTTGCCCAGACTAATAATCGCACAAACTCACAATACAGCGGGAGGTATCCTGGATGGACAAGAACGCAACACTGCAAGCACTCAGTCAGGCCCTCAAGTTGGAGCAAGAGGGGCAAGAGTTCTACCTGAAAGCGGCGGAGGAAAGCCTGGACGAAAAGGCCGAGGCCCTGTTCCGCTCCTTGGCCGACGATGAGCGCATGCACGCCGAGATGATCCAGCGGCAGTTGCATGCCATCGAGGGGGAGGGGAAATATGTGCTGCTCCCCGACCTGGACGTGCCTGCCATTGACCTGGAGGCCCGGCTGTTCCCCCCGGAACGCGCCCAGGTGGAGGCCAGGATTGGCCGCAACCCCACCGATCTGGACGCGCTGCACGTAGCTCTAGAGAACGAGATCAAGAGCTATGACCTGTATCGCCAGGCGGCAGCCGCAACCGAATCGGAAGCGGGGCGGGCTATGTATCGTTGGCTGGCCAAGGCCGAGTTGACCCACTTTGAGTTGCTCATGAGCAATTATGAGGCGATGGTGGCGCTGGGCGGCTGGGTGTAACGGCGTGGGGAGCACGACACATACCGGAGCGCCGCCGTCTCTGGCAGCTTGTACTCAGCCAGCAGGGTGCTGGCGGCCCTTCATTTTGGACCGCCGCCATCCTTGGCGGCTACATAGCGTGTAGCAGCAAACCGGGCCAGCAGGATGCTGGCGGTCCGAATGGGAGCGCGCAGGAATGCCGCGGCTACAGTAGCCGCGCCTTTCACTGATGCACGTCAATCTTGCAATAGGAGAGCATAGCAGATGAACAAGGACAAGGCACTAGAAGCACTTCGCCGGGGCATGAGCACCGAGATTTGGGGGCGCAATTTCTACAAGCAGGCCGTGGAACGCACCCAATCGGACGCTGGCAAGCGGGTGTTCCAATCTCTGGTGGATGAAGAGGAAACCCACCTGGATATTTTGCGCGGCGAGTATGCCGCCGTGTCGGGCCAGGACGCGTGGGTCTCGCGGGAGGAAGCCCAGGCAATGGCTGCTTCCGTTGACCCGACGGAAATTTTCCCCGAAGCAGCGTCTGCCGGGCAGTTGATCCCGCCGGACGCTACGGACGAGCAGGCGCTCAAGCTGGCAATGGACTTTGAACAGCGAGGCTATCAGTTGTATACCGAGATTGCCGGGCAGGCCGATTCTGCCGAGGCCGCCAAGGTCTGGAAGTGGCTGGCCCAATCCGAAGACCAGCATTACGCCTTTCTCCAGGAAACGCTCGAGTTCTTGCAGACCAACGGTACCTGGTATTTCGACGATAAGGAGAAACCGATCTTTTACGACTAGGCCGATTCTGTGCTATGATACCGGCTGTAAATGCAGTCGGAAAGGACCTGGCACATCGTGATCGGCACATGGATCAACATTGCAGCAGTTTTGGTGGGGGGCGGTCTGGGCACGCTGCTGGGGCCTCGATTGCCTGAACGGATGCGGCAGACCGTTTTGCATGGTTTGGGACTGGTAACGCTGATGCTGGGCGTCCAGCTCACCACCGAGACGCAGAACATCCTGATCGTCATGGGAAGCATTCTGGTGGGCGCTATCTTGGGCGAGTGGTGGAAGATTGACCTGGGGCTGGAATGGATCAGCGAGCGCCTCAAGGAACGCGTTTCCAAAGGGCTTACAGGGTCGCAGATGGCCCATTTTACTGAAGGGTTTGTGACCGCCAGCCTGGTGTTTTGCATCGGGCCGATGACCATACTAGGCTCCATCACCGACGGCCTGACGGGGGATATTCGCCTGCTGGCGGTCAAGTCGGTGCTGGATGGCTTTGCCGCCCTTGCGTTTGCCTCCTCGCTGGGGGTAGGCGTGATCTTTTCTGCGCTTACCGTGCTGGTTTACCAGGGAGGGGTGACGCTGCTGGCCGGGCTGGCCCAGAGCGCGCTGAACCAGGCAATGGTGGCCGAGATGACCGCCACTGGCGGCGTGATGATCATGGCTATCGGGCTGATCCTGCTGGACCTGAAAAAGATCCGGGTGGCGAACCTGCTACCGGCGCTGCTGATTGCCCCTTTGATCGTGGCCATCTTGCAGTTGCTTGGCATCATCGCGCCGGGCGTCCCGTTGGGGTGACACCCACTAGAAAAAACGAACCGCGCCATTCTACAAGACGACACGCTCGTGAGAATGGCGCGGTTTTGTCGTTCAATAGATAAACCGCGCCCACAAAAGACGTGTGACGCGGTTTTTCCTCACTGGTGGAATCTGCTGGCGATGGTCTGCCCCTGGCTCCTCGGCCACCTGCCAGCACAAGCGCACGCCAGACTACCAGCGGCTGCCGCGACCTCCACCGCCATATCCGCCACCATATCCCCCGCGCCCACGGTCGTTCCGGGGGGGACGGGGCTTGGCTTCGGACACCTTTAGGTTGCGACCATCGAACTCTTTGCCATCAAATTTCTCGATAGCAGCCGCCGCGTCTGCTTCGCTGGCCATCTCGACGAAACCAAAGCCTTTGGAGCGGCCCGTATCTCGGTCTTCGACGATGCTCACATCAACCACCGAGCCTGCTTCAGAGAACAGTTGCTCCAGTTGGCTCTTTGTCGCGCTATACGGCAAATTGCCTACATACAGTCTTTTTTCCACGGTTCCCTTCTCCTGATCTGCTAATCACCGAGGTCGTGGCCCCAGAACATCTGGTAAATGGCAATCCCCAGGGGTGGATTGCGTCCTACCCTCTGTCCGTCGCATGCTGTACACGGAGTTGATTTCCCAGTGATCAATGCTCTTGAGAGGAGAATCGAGGTTGGGAATGTCACCTTCGCGGAGTCATTCGAGGCTCCAAGACCTATCCATTACTATCAGCATACCCGATATGCGAATCAAAGTCAATGGTTTCAATTCTCGTCAGGCCACAGCCTCGCCCTATCCCAGGCTGATGCCCCGCGAATAGAGCAGCCACAGCCCGCCCAGATAGATCAATATCAGTATCAGCGCGTCCAGGTCGACAAAGGCCACGCGCTGTTCCACCTTGGTCAGGTTGCCGATGAGCGCCAGCGTCGTGAGCAACATCGCCAGCAGCCCGGCAATGGCGAGGTTGGGGTCAATGGCGGTCATAAAGCTCCCCTGCACATAGATCAGGTCAGCCAGCCCCAGCGTGAACCCATTGAACATACTGCTGCCGAACAGGTTGCTCACGGCCAGGTCGTACGCGCCGACGCGGCTGGCTGTAACAGTGGTGACCATTTCGGGCAGCGAAGTGACCATGGAAATCAGGAGAATGCCGATAAAGCTATCTCCCAGGCCGGTGATTACCGCAATCTCCGAGGCGCTACGCACGAGCAACGGGGTGATAAGCACCAGGATGACCGCGATGATGGCAAAGCCAATGATGGATCGGCGCAGGCTGGGAAGCTCGGCCTCGGCCTCGTTGGTGATAG
>JAAYXX010000436.1 GCA_012515695.1 Chloroflexota bacterium | reverse complement strand
GTTACCGAGGGATGTTGATAAGTCTTAACAGAATAGTTCTGTAACAGCCATTAGGATGGGCGGTTGAAACCGCGGCAACCTCTGCCAAGTCCACCTTCGTGGACTCGCTTCCCAGCCGCCGAAGGGCTGCGCGCCAACTCGTTGGCGATTGCAACGGTTGGTGCAGTTTCAACTGCCAACAGGCGTCCGCGGCGGCGTTGTCATCTGCACGGCGCAGAGTATAATGCTCATTGGACGCTAGACGTTGGCGCAAAGCGAGGAACCAGATTACCCCAGGCTGCAGGGGAGGCGGATGGATAAAAAAGAGCGCAAGATTGTAGTGCGAAAGAATGGGCCGTATGTCGTCTATGGCGGTATCCCGCTGGTACGCAAGGTGCAGGTTTGTTCGGAATATGGCGAGCCGCTGACCTGGCGCAAGGTCGAGACGATCCCCACCGGCGAGGTGTATACCCTGTGCCGCTGCGGGCACTCTCGCAAAAAGCCGTTTTGCGATGGCTCGCACGCCGCGGCCCACTTTGACGGGACGGAAACCGCCGACACTGGCCCCACGGCAGCCCGCCAGATTACCTACAACGAGGGGACGGGCATCGTCGTCCGCAGCGACCCTTATTTGTGCATGGAATCCGGGTTCTGCGCGAACCGGTTTGTCTCGTTCCGCGAGTTGGTCCCGCAGTCCGACGACCCGGAGGTGCGCCGACAGCTCATGTCTATGGTTGACCATTGCCCATCCGGGTCGCTGACTTTTGCACTCACCGAAGAGGATGAGGATGTCGAGCCGGATTTGCCCGAGCAGATTGCCGTCACCACGGAGCAAACGTCAGAAGGCCCCATCGCCGGGCCGCTGTGGGTGACGGGCAATATTCCCATCGAGCGGGCCGACGGACGGCCCTTTGAGACGCGCAATCGAGTTACCCTCTGCCGCTGCGGCCTATCCAAGATCATGCCCCTGTGCGATGGCACGCACCGCCATGAACACGTGGTAGAGGATTGAGCGCGCTTCCTCGGTTGTCTCTCGTCTTGGCCGCGTTTATACTTGGGCATATGCTGTGTCCCTGGCCTTCGTCGTCCCCGCCCGCATAGGCGAGCCGTATCCTGTGGGCCACATCCCTGATACAAGTGGGCAGGCAACTGTTACGAGTGGCGCGCAGGAGGGCGAGATGGGTGACATGCGCGGGAATCCGAATACCCGCCGGACGCTGATCATCAGCCTGTGGCTGATTACGGGGCTGGGGATTGGCGCGGTGGTAGGGTGGCTGCTCGGCGATATGGCGCTCTGGCTGATCATCGGGGCGCTGGCGGGGCTGGGGCTGGGCCTGTTGCTGGGTTCCAGGGCCGTGTGATCCAGTTGCAGGGGGCGAGAGCCACACGCCCGCACCAGGTCGAAAAGCATGGAATTGAACCACGCAGGGTGGACTGCCGATGAACTCGCAATATATAGATGTAAACGGGCTGCGGATTCACTATTATCAAGCAGGCACGGCGGGGTCGCCGGTGTTGCTGCTGCACGGCGGTGGCACCGATTCGGCGTGGCTGTCGTGGGCGCTGACCATTCCCGCGCTGGCACAGACGCATCGGGTATTTGCCCCCGACCTGCCCGGCTATGGCGAGAGCGCCCGCCCCAATGCGCCCTATTCGATGGACTATTACATCGCGCTGCTGCCCCGGCTGATGGATGCGCTGGGCATAGAGCGGGCAAGCCTGGTGGGCGTGTCGATGGGCGGGGGGATTGCGCTGGGGTTCGCGCTGCGCTACCCGCAGCAGGTCGAGCGGCTTGTGTTGGTAGATAGCTACGGTCTGCAAACCCGCGCGCCCTGGCAACGTCTGTCGGCCCTGCTGATCCGGCTGCCCTGGCTCAACGCAGCGACCTGGTGGCTGATTGCCCGCAGCCGTCCGCTGGCGACTGCTTCCCTGAAGGCGCTTTTCGCCGACCCGTCACGCATCACGCCCGAACTGATGGACGACGTCATGACAGAGGTGCGGCGGCCCGCTGCCGGGCGGGCCTGGCAGGCCTTTCAGCGGGATGAGGTGCGCTGGGGTGGCCTGCGTACCAATTATCTGGATGAACTGGGACGCATTGCCGCGCCGGTGTTGCTGGTGCATGGCGCGCAAGATTCGCTGGTCCCGCTGGAATGTCAACAAGAGGCGGCTCACCGCCTGCCCAACGCTCGCCTGGAAGTGCTGGAACGTTGCGGCCACTGGCCCCAGCGCGAGTGCCCGGAGGAGTTTAACCGACTGGTGGCTGCATTCTTGGAAGGTTGATTCGTTCCACTATCTCCCCATGTGCTCCTGCGCGTCAGGGTGGCGCGGCTACATATCCCCCATGTGCTCCTGCGCGTCAGGATGGCGTGGCTACATATCCCCCATGCGCTCCCGCGCGCCAGGATGGCGCGGCTACATGCCCCCATGCGCTCCATCGCGCCAGGATGACGCGGCTACATATCCCCCATGTGCTCCTGCGCGTCAGGATGGCGCGGCTACATATCCCCCATGCGTTCCCGCACCTGTAACCCTGCCCCACGTTTTTTCGTTCTACAGGTCACCAAGGGCAACCATACGGCCCAGGGCGCGACATCTTGCGGCAGTTGATGCGGCGTGTTACACTTTTGTGTGTCCAAAGGGTCAAGGCGTGATTCGCTCCATCTCCCTGTTTTCCCTTCCGCTCTCGTCACAGCAGCGCCTATCTGTGTATGAGGGAGGTAAGAGATGCTGCGTACGGGTTTGGAAGAGTTGTTGGGGATCGAGCACCCTATCCTCTTGGCACCCCTGGGGCCTTGGTCTACCCCCGAACTGACGGCTGCCGTCTCTAACGCGGGCGGCCTGGGCAGTCAGGCGACGGCGGGGCTGTCGCTGGAGAGCATTCGGGAGCAACTGGCCCGCGTGCAAGACCTGACTCCCCGGCCTTTTGTCATCAATTTTTCGTTGCGTTGGATGGACGAACAGGCTCTAGAGTTGGCGCTGGGCATGAATCCGGCGGTGATCTCGTTTTCTCATGGCGACCCCGGCCACCTGCCAGAACGCGCACACGATGTTGGCGCGCTGGTGATGCACATGGTCAACACCGTCACCCAGGCTCGCCAGGCGGCGGAGCGGGGGGTGGATATTATCATCGCGCAAGGCAGCGAGGCGGCGGGATTCGGCGGGATGGTGGGCACCATGACGCTTCTCCCGCAAGTAGTGCGGGCAGTCCAGCCGATTCCGGTGGTAGCGGCTGGGGGTATTGCTGACGGGATAGGGGTGGCCGCGGCGTGGCTGCTGGGCGCGCAGGCGGTCAGCATGGGCACTCGCTTTTTGGCCTCGACTGAGGCAGGCATTGACGGCCAGCTAAAGCAGGCCATTGTAGAGGCCGAGGCAGAAGACGCAGTCAAGGCTGCGTACGGCGATTTGCTCATAGGCCCGGCAGGGATCGGCCAGTACCCCATTACCCCGCGCGTGCTGCGGTCGTCCCTGGTGGACGAGTGGAATCGTCGGTGGGAGGAGGCCAAGGGGGACCCGTCGCAACTGCGCGCCGAGGCAGATGAGGCTGTGCGGCAGGGGCGCGCCGACGAACTATTACCGTTGGCGGTGGGCCAGTCGGCGGGGATGATCCACGAGATTTTGCCAGCAGGCGAAATCATACGGGGGGTGATGGCCGAGGCGGACAAGACGCTGCGACGCGCAGAGGTTCCCGAAGCGATCCTCTAGGTGCGGGCTGTTGCCAAACTGAATAGCCAGGCTTCACGGGGAGCAGTTGCCCTGGTGGGGCGCGATCTGCGGGGCAGCAGATGAGCAGACTCGCCCAGTTACACGTGGCAGAGGGAAGTACCTATACCAACGAACACGGGAGGAACCATGCTCAACACAATACGCATGTGGCTGAACAGGAGGACTCGGGCGCGTGTGGGGACGGCGTGTCTGCTGCTATTGGGGGCGGCGTTGGTCTTGTTGCCGGGAAGCGGCTGGGCCTATGGCCGGGCTTTTGCTGGCCCCCCCAGCGGCTTGGCGCAGGCTTATCTGCCGCTCATTGAAAACCATTTGCCGCCTACCGTAACACCCACACCCACGCTCCCCTCCGTTCCCACCATCACGCCAGAGCCGGGGAACCGCGAGCAGGCGCGCCGCCTGTATCTGGACGAGTATCTCGCTTCAGAGGGGACGGCTATCGAGTGGTCGGGCAATCACGCTTCGTGCAATCCGGGCAACACCGCCGCCGCTTTTCGCAATGCCGTATTGCGGCGCGTCAACTATTTTCGCGCTATGGCCGGGCTGCCCCTGGTAACGCTGAACGAGGAATACAACCGCAAGGCACAGGCGGCGGCGCTGATGATGAGCGCCAACCGGACCCTCAGCCACGATCCTTCTTCTAGTTGGACGTGCTACTCGGCAGAGGGGGATGAGGCGGCGGGCAAGTCCAACCTCTATCTGGGGAGGATGGGCTGGGAGGCCATCAGTGGGTACGTGTTGGAGGATGGCGAGTTGGGCCACCGGCGTTGGATTCTCTACCCGCAGACCCAGCAGATGGGCACGGGTGATGTTCCGGCGACGGCGGGCTATATGCGCTCGAATACGTTGTGGGTTTTTGACAGCCACATGTGGGACACGCGCCCTGCCACGCGAGACGGCTTTGTGGCGTGGCCGCCGCCCGGCTATGTGCCCTACCAGGTGGTCAACGAGCACTGGTCGTTCTCCTATCCCGGCGCGGATTTCTCGAACACCAGCGTAACGGTGACATCGGGCGGCGCGCCGGTGGCGGTCAGCGTGCGGCGGCTGACCAACGGCTATGGCGAGAACACGCTGGCCTGGGTGATGGCCGACCTGCCGCCCGGTTCTGCCGGAGATGTGAGCTATCATATCGAGTTGCGCCGCGTGCGCTTTGGCGGGGCAGACCACGATTTTGCCTACGACGTGACGCTGTTTGATCCGACGCAATAGCGCCCTTCGCTACGGGCGGCCTCCTTTCTGCACAAGCGGCTGGAAATTGTGGCATGTGGGGGGATGTGTTACAATCCCCCCACATGTGTTCGAAAATAGAGATGATGCCGATGGGAGGCACAGAATGCACCGAAAAGGCGCTTTCTGGGGCCTGCCGGGTTCATGGCTCATCATTGCTTGCGCTCTGCTTTCCCTCGTCTGTTGGGGTATCCTGGCGGGCCTGTATTGGTTACCCGATTACTATGACATCCCCGCGTTTTCCCTGGACAAACTCCCTGGATACTCTGCATCCCCCACGTTTCGCCTGACTGTGGTTCTGTTTGTGGCCCTGGCCCTGTTCTATAGCCTGGGTCTGTGGGCGATTGTGCGCGCGACGCGTTCGCAGCCCCTGACGCGCTCGATCAAGCTGGTGCTGGCGCTGTGGATCGTTGGGGGCGGCGTGGCGATGCTGTTCATGTATCCCATCACCGCGCTCGACGTGTTTACCTATTTGACGGTGCTCAAGGGGCCGTATTTCTACGGGCAGAACCCCTATCTGGTGACGGTTGCCATGCGCCCGAACGACCCGTGGACGGCGTTTGATTTTGTGCCGGGCAACCCTGCGCTCTATGGGCCGGGCTGGTTGAGCATGTCGGCGCTGCCCGCTCTGTTTATCAACTGGAACGACCTGCTCTCCGGGTTGTTTGCGCTCAAGGGGTTCAACCTGCTGCTGTTGGCGCTGACGGGCGTGATTATCGCCCGGTATCAGGACGACCCCAGCAAACGCTGGCTGGCGGCGTGGGTGTTTTTGGCGAACCCGCTGGTGTTGTTCGAGGGGGTGGGCAATGGGCACAATGATATTTACGCGGTGGTAGCGCTGGCGGGGGCGATGTTGGCGCTGAAGCGGCGCTCGGTGCTGGTGTTGCCACTGCTGGCGCTATCTATCTCGGTCAAGTTTCTGACGGTCATTCTCGTGCCGCTGTTCGCTGTCCCGCTGCTGGCCGAGCGGTGGGGGTGGCGCAAACTGGCCGTGGGCGCGGGCCTCGCGCTGTTGGTGGCTGTCGGTGTGACAGCGCCCTTTTGGGCGGGCGGTGAGATGCTTTCGGGGTTGATGGACTCGGCAGAGAACTATTACCAGTTCCCCGGCTCTTCCATCTTGTTGATGGCCTATGCGTATTTGCAGCAGTCGGGGGCGAGCGGCGACTCGGCCATGCTGCTGCTGCCTATGCTGACGGTTCCCGTGGTGCTGACTTGTGGCTGGACGGCGTGGCGCTATCTGCGCGGCGGGTCGTTTACCCTGGCGGCGGTGGCTATGCTGCTGGTGGCGCTGCAATTCCTCACGCGCTATTGCCAGTGGTATCTGCTGTTCCCGCTCTTGTTCGTGGCGCTGGACCGCGAGCGTATCGGTACGACCATGTTGACCGTGGTGATGGCACTCAACTTGATCTGGTATCCGGTGATCGTCTGGGCCTTTTTCGATAGCGGTCTCCCGCAAATGGGCATCCAGTGGCTTGGCGTGGCTTTTCTGACGGCGCCGACGCTGGCACTGGTCGGCTGGTGGGCCTGGCGAGAGGGCGGGTTGAGCGGCCTATGGCGGCGACGGCGGGCGCTGGTCAGCGCGCCGGCGGTTCCGGGCGAGGAACCGGCGGCTCCTAGAGATGAGCCGGGGCAGGAGGAAGGGGAATAGGGTAATCTGAGCAATGTGAATCGAGTCCCGACGGGTTGCGCTTGCGGTATACGATCCAGTCGTGGACAATTCTAGAGGTGATGCGGCGCTTGGGCGGCCATCGCCGGGGAGTGAGTCTCCCCGTCTGGAAGAAGGGGGAACTCGTTAACGAAGGCTCAAACAATAGTCTCGTAACTACCCCACTGCCCCGCCTGAATGTCCTAGGCTGGGCCAAGCGAGCAGTAGCAAGGCCAGCGCGGCCTCGGTTACCCAACTATTTTGTCAAAATTCATAAACGGGTTGAATAGCATATAGTGCACTTTTTGCACCAGCCCGGCACCTTCAGTGCTGGGCTAGTTCAGGCATCGTTGATATATTGTGTCTCCTCCGGGGTTATGGTATGATCGAACGATCAGGTATATCGTCAGAGAGGAGAACTAGCGAATGGGCAAAATCCGGGAAATCAAGGTACAAGAGCTGGACACGGATGCGTTCATCCAGGAAAAGGTCCGCGAGATTCGCGAAGCGGTGGGCGATGGGCAGGCGATTAACGCCCTATCCGGCGGGATTGATTCGTCCGTCGTGACGATGCTTGGCCACCTGGCCTTGGGTGAGCGCCTACGCACCGTGTTTGTGCAAAATGGGCTGATGCGCGAGGGTGAGGCCGAGCGAATAGCCGAGATATTTCGCGGGTTGGGCGTGCCGGTAGAGGTCGTAGACGCTCAAGACGAGTTTTTCGCCGCGCTCAAGGGCGTCACCGACCCGGAGGCCAAGCGGGAGGCCATTACCCAGACGTTCTATCGCGACGTGTTCGGGCGTATTGTGCGGGAAAGCGGGGCCAAATTCCTGCTCCAGGGAACCATTCTCACCGATGTGGACGAGACGGTGGCGGGGATCAAGCGGCAGCACAACGTCTTTGAGCAGTTGGGGATCGACCCGCAACAGACGTTTGGTTATCGCATTTTGGAGCCGTTGATCCAGTTGCGTAAGGATGGCGTACGCCAGGTGGGCAGGGCGCTGGGGCTGCCTGACGAGCTTGCCGAGCGCATCCCATTCCCTGGGCCAGCGTTGGCGGCGCGGGTCATCGGCGAGGCTACGCCGGAGCGGATTGCGACGGTTCGCCGGGCCACCGCCGTAGTAGAGCGGTTGTTGAGGGATTCGGGGGCGTTTCAGTATATGGCTATCTTGCACGAGGATCACGTCACCGGCATCCGCGAGGGGCAGCGCGATTTCGGCCAGCAGATCGAGGTGCGTTGCTGGGATAGCGTAGATGCGCGCACGGCCCGGCCCACCCGCCTGCCCTTTGACACGTTGGAGGCGTTGGCGCAGCAGATCGTCCAGCAAGTACCGGGCATCGTCAGCGTTACCTACAACATTGCCACCAAGCCCCCCTCAACAATGGAAGCCGTGTAGCATTCGCGTTTGGCTGCGGGCAAAAATGGACCCGCCCAGGCTTTGGGGCGGGTCCATAACGCACTTGAGGTTTGACATTCAAGACCAGAGGTGTAAAATACGGTCGCGTACTATGCGGGGATCACCGCACAGCAGCACCCCTTCTTTCGTCTGCAAATCAACTCCTTGCGTCTACCTTCCGCCTTGTTTCTCCTGCTCGTTACTGGTGCAATCTCGATCACGATGGCTGCAATGCCGCTTGCCCGTTAACGGGGTGTCTGTGAGCGGTGGACTGCCCTTGCAGTGCGTGGAGAGGTCGTCTATCTAGTCTTGTCCCTCCCCCACCCCTCCGTCGAGAGTCGTGTGATAGACAGATGGATTGGATGCAAGGAGAGAGATGAGAAAGCAAGCCTTGTTGGTAACTATCTTTATGCTAGTTACCGCCCTTGCCCTGACAGGTTGCGCTGGGCTTTCAGCCGGACAGGTGAACGAGCCGGTGGAGTTTGTCCAGACTGTGACGCCGGGAGCCACGGTTGAGGGCGACCAGACGCCGGGGGCTGGGGCAACGGTAACGGGCGAGATGACACCGGGCGCTATGGCGCAGGCCATCCCGCCGGAAGTGAGCCAGGCGCAAAACGAGTGGCCGATGGCTAACAAGGACTATGCCAACACGCGCGCCAATATGGAAGCCGAGATCAACTCGGAGAACGTGAATGACCTGGGCGTCGCCTGGACGTTCGCAATTCCCGGCGTTGGTGCGTATGGCGCGGTGGCTTCGACCCCCCTCATTGTGAGCGACACCGTCTATTTCCAAGACCTCGCCAGTAACGTCTTTGCGCTGGACCTGGGAACCGGTGAGGTTGTCTGGCAGCAGATGTACGACGAGCAGGTCGTCGGCCCCAATGGCCCTGCGCTTGGCTATGGCAAGGTCTTTGTGCATGGTGGGGTAAGCACTGTTCGGGCGCTGGACCAAGAGACCGGTGAAGAGTTGTGGGAGCAGGAACTCGATAGGCCCACGGGCGCGCAGCAGCCGTATGTCTTTGATGGCATGCTGTACACTGGCACCGCCGCGGGCGCTGTGCAGGAAAGTGCCGAGGGGCCTGCTATCCGCGGATATGCCGGTGGAGCCACTGGAATCGCCTTTGCACTCGATGAAGAGACTGGCGAAATCAACTGGCAGTTCCAGGTAGTTGAGGAAGGCTTCTGGGGGAATCCGCAGTTGAATAGCGGCGGCGGCATCTGGTATCCGCCCGCCATTGATACCGAAAGTGGCCTGACCTACTGGGGCACTGGCAACCCCGCGCCCTTCCCTGGCACTGTGGACTTTCCGAACGGCACCAGCCGACCTGGCCCCAACCTCCACACCGACTCTATCCTGGCGATAGATAACCAGAGCGGCAATCTGGTCTGGTTCAACCAGGTCAACCCTCACGACCTGTTCGACCATGACTTTCAGGTGTCCCCCATCCTGGCGACCGCCGAGATTGACGGCGAGGAGCGGCAAATCGTCATCGGCGCAGGCAAGCTGGGCCGCGTGATTGCCTTTGACCGGGAGACGGGCGAGATCATCTGGGATACGCCTGTTGGCGAGCACCAGAACGACGATCTGGAAGGCATTCCAGAGGGTGAGACCGTCGAAGTGATGCCCGGCGTGTATGGTGGCGTGGAAACGCCGATGGCCTTTGCGGACGGTGTGGTGTATGTGCCTGTTGTCAACCTGGCGTCTCCGTACACGGCGGACGCCTTTGGTGCGAGGGACGGCACTGAGGCAGTGCAGAACGCCGAGGGACGCACGAACCTCGAAGAGGGAACTGGCGAATTGGTCGCCATCGACACCACAACCGGGGAAATCCTGTGGTCCACTGAATTCGACTCGGTTAACTTTGGCGCGGCCACTGTCGTCAATGATCTGGTCTTTACCTCGACCTTTGACGGCACGATGTATGCGCTGAACCGCGAAGATGGTAACGTGGTTTGGACTATGGAAAGCCCGAACGGGATTAACGCCTGGCCCGCTGTTGCTGGCGATACCATCATCTTCCCCGCTGGTGTGGGCGATAATCCTATGCTGATCGCGCTGCGGGTGGGCGCTACTGGCGAGCTTCCCGCGGCTGGCGCAGCCGTTCCGGGCACGATGGCCCCCGGCACGCCCGGCGCGACGGTCACAGGAATGGTGACCCCTGGTACGCCTGGCGCGACGGTCACTGGCATGATGACTCCTGGCACGCCTGTCGCAACGGTCACTGGCATGGTGACCCCTGGCACGCCTGGCGCGACGGGGACGGTTATGCCGGGCACAGGCACGCCCGCGGCTGACGTAACCCCGATGGGCGGACAGGGTTTTGGGATCATCCCTGGAGCGCCGAGTGCTGGAACCCCTTCTCCTATGGCTGGGATGACGGGCACGCCTCAAGCAGGCACGCCTCAGGCAGGCACGCCTCAGGCAGGCGCCACTGCGGGAGTGATAGCTACCCCGCCTCCCACGCTCGTAATGCAAGCAACCGTTCCGGCCAACGCGAACGAGGTTGAGGTTACAGAGACCGATGGCCGGATTGATATGCCTGATGAGCTTCCGGCGGGTGTCACGGCTTTTATCGTCACCAACGACGGGCCTTCGGTGCACAATTTCCAGATAGCGAATGAAGAACTGAATAACGTCTTTGCTATGGACCTGCAACCCGGCGAAACCCGCACGATGGTAGTGGATCTGGAGCCGGGCGTGTATCGCGTATGGTGCCCGGTAGACAACCACGCCGCACTGGGCATGGATAGGCAGTTGACAGTCGTTCCCGCCGAAGAAACCACCACACCAGGCGCAGAAACGCCCACTACCCCTGGTGCAGCCGCACCTGGTGCCACCACTCCGGGCGCAGCCACGCCCACCACTGCCCAGGGTGCCACTACACCCCCCGCCCAGGGAGCAACCACTTCTCCCGTCTACTGATCCGTGCTGACCGTTTTCAGCAAACGAGCGCCCGGACCCTCTACAGGGTTCGGGCGCTTTTCGCGCTACAAACGGGACAAATGCTGCACGCGTTTGTTGTTGACGTTTGGAGCAAAGGTTTTTATAATCGCTTGTGTACAGGCATCTCTTCCTCTCTGTGCCCGCACCTCTACCAAACGCTGCTTGTTTTTTTGTGAATAGAAGCGTGTTTTGCCAAGCTCCCCATACCATACTTCCCAAGCAATCAGATCCATCGTTAGATCTATCCTATAGCGATGGAGTGGCTCCGATAGGGTGATAGGGCCGGTTCAACGGCGAACGTGTATTGCGAAAGGAGTAACGTATGAAGACCCGTTTGAGTGTGTTTGTAATGTTGACCCTGCTTTCCCTCGTCCTGGTTACTGTCGTCCAATCGGATACTGGGAGACAGCCGAGGGGGATAGGGTACGACATGTCTGTTGCGCGCAACGCACAGCAGATGATTCAGGAGGGCAGACAAACCTTCCGTTACGATACATTTGGCGATGAAGCATTCTGGGGCGATATGCTGCGCCTCCACGATGCCATTCAGGGTGAGCAATTCGGTGGCGTGGGGCCGGGCGTAAGCCCCAACACCGCGCTGGACGTAGGGTTGAAGGTGGACCTCGCGGCATTGCCCCCCGAACTGATTCAGCAGTTGAGGCAGGGGCAGGTAGATCTGGATGACCCGGCTACCACGCTGGCCCTGCTCAAGCTGAACGCCGTTGTGGGCGTGACCGGCTTTTTTGATGAGGAGGGCAACTCCCTGGAGTCCATCGGCATCCAGTGCGCGCTATGTCACTCGACTGTTGACGATTCGTTGGCGCCAGGCATTGGCATGCGCCTGGATGGTTGGGCGAACCGCGACTTGAACGTGGGCGCTATCATTGCGCTGGCTCCCAACTTGCAGCCCTTTGTTGATCTGCTGGGAGTGGACGAAGAGACCGTGCGCGCTGTGCTGACTAGCTGGGGGCCGGGCAAGTTTGACGCCGAACTCGTCCTGGATGGCAAGGCTTTCCAGCCTGATGGCAGGTCGGCGGCGACGTTGCTCCCGCCAGCCTTTGGCCTGGCCGGGGTGAACCTGGCTACCTGGACGGGCTGGGGCACTGTGACCTATTGGAACGCTTTTGTTTCCAACCAGGAGATGCACGGCATGGGCACGTTCTTTGACCCTCGACTGGACAACCCGGAGCAGTTTCCCATTGCGGCGGCTGCTGGTCTGGATGATATACGCAATTCGCCGGACCTGATCACGTCCAAGCTGGCCGCATTGCACTTTTACCAGCTTGCTCTGCCTGCTCCGACGCCGCCTCCGGACAGCTTTGACGCTGCGGCGGCAGAGCGTGGCGAGGCTATCTTTAACCGCGAGAACAGTTGTGCGCGATGCCATGTGCCGCCGCTGTATACCGAGCCGGGTTGGAACTTGCACACGCCGGAAGAGATGGGCATTGATGACTTTCAGGCCAACCGTTCGCCAACACTGCGCTAT
>JAAYXX010000435.1 GCA_012515695.1 Chloroflexota bacterium | reverse complement strand
TGTCCAGCGCAACGGGCTGTACCTCCTGTTTGTCCGGATGTACAATATCCCAGCCCCAATCCCACGCTTCCTTGAACTGAGGAACCTCATAGTGGAACTCGCTTGACTCGTCCACCGAGACAAAGAACGAGTTATGCTGGTAATCCTGGCCCCTTGTCCGCACCCACACATAGTAGTTGCCGGGGACGACCACATCGAACTTGATCGTGACCTTGGCATTGGAGAAGCCGCTACTCGACGAAACATACTCACAGGCAGAGGCTCCAATATCTTCTCCCCGATTCATCGCGTCAGACAGCGTGCCCGTTTCGGCTTCCTGCCGCCAGATATACAGCGGCGTAGACGCCCCTTCCGGCAGATAGGTCGGGTCGTCGGTCAGCAACAGCCGGTCCAGCTTGGCATTAGGTTCCCGCACCTGAAAAGATAGCGTGTGCTCGCCTGCCTCCAGAGCGAACGCCACCGGGGCCCTGTCGACAGGGCGCACCAGGTCCCATCCCCAGACCCAATCCCCGCCAAACTGCGGAATCTCGTACTCGATGGGATCGCCATCGTCCATGTGGACATAGAACGAGTTTTTCGTCCAGCCCTCTCCCTTCACGCGCGCCCACAGGTAATAGGTCGCCGCAGTCTCGATATTCACCGTAAAGGTCACCATGCCCTCTGACCATCCGTGCGAGCAATAAACAAACTTCCCGCCCAAAGCCTCCGGGTCCTCCCACACAATCATCGGGTAGGCGACTGTCCCGTCCTCCGCCTCTGATTCCCACGCTACCCCCGCATTCAGCCTTGCCCCCAGCGCATCCGCCCGAGTAGCGGCCAGCGCAGCGTTGTCGCCCAGGCGATGGGGCAGCATGCCCAAGAGCAACAAGCTCAATACAATAATGCTCAGCGAAGTGATGGTTGCGTGTCCGTGCCTGTTGTGCATACTGGCCCCCATATCCTCTCCATCCGACGATCTCATCATTATGTAGAACAGGAAATCGGCCAACACCTGCATCATCCCCAACAATGCCCATCCAAAGGGTTGACGTGGCCCCCTGCCTCGATTATAGTGATTATGACGCAGGCGAAAAGGGCGCGATGCGCCTGGCACGTAAAAAATGGATAAAAGCCAAGATGCTAGACGATCCCTTCACATTCAATCCGGTAGCAAGAATCACCGTCGGAGCCATCGGGAGACCAGGGCACCGTACCTTTTTCCTGCAAGCCAGCCAGGGGGAGCGTGTTCTCACCCTCAAGCTGGAGAAGGAGCATCTCTACGCCCTGGCGCGAGGAATAGACAACCTGCTGGAAGAGCTAGAGCGTGACGAGATCTGCGCCCAACTACCGGCCCAAGTCCCCTCCGCGTCGGCCCTCGCACTGCAAGAGCCGATAGACTGCGCGTACCAAATAGTCCAGATGGGCCTGGCCTACGACCAGACTTCGCGGCTGATCTTGCTGGTGGCCTTTGCCGCCGCCATTGCCGACGAGACAGACACCGCGCACGCCCACTTTTGGGCCACGATGGACCAGATGCGCTGCCTCAGCCGTCGCGCAAGAGAGGTTGCCGCCCAGGGACGCCCCATCTGCCCCCTGTGCCAGCAGCCAATGGACCCCGACGGGCATACATGTCCACGTCATAACGGACACAGCCGCAAGCCCTTTGCGCGTTGATCGCTCGCAATCTCCATCGCCTGCACGGCGTTCCCTCGATTCACCTGCCGGACAACGGTGTTTGTAATGGTCGGCAGTGGTTCGCGCAAGCCTCCCCTACTGCCCGCCACCGCTGCGACTGCCCTGGCACGCAGGCCGATGCGGTCGTACTTGCAATTCCCAACAGTCAATTGTATGCTGTGCACGTTTGCGTACAGCCGCCGAACGCGCGTCTGTCTTGTTCTGGTAGCACGATTCATAGCAGAAACAGGTTGGTGTATGGATCAAGAGTTCGAGGCGGTGATTTTCGATTTTGATTACACGTTGGGCGATTCCTCCGCCGGAATCATCGAGTGCATCAATTACGCCCTTTCCGTGCTGGGGCTGCCCCCGGAGACGCCAGAGCGCATCCGGCGCACCATCGGCCTCTCGCTGGTAGATGCGTATGCCTACCTGGCAGGCCCTTACCAGCAAAGCAACCCCGATCGGGCACACGCTGAAAAGTTCGCCCGGCTGTTCATCGAGCGGGCCGACGAGATCATGGTCGAGCAGACAGAGCTATATCCCGGCGTCGATCAGTTGATCGCCACCCTCCAGCAGGTAGGCTTTAGGCTGGGCATCGTCTCGACCAAGTTCCGCTACCGGATTGCCGCCATCTTGAAGCGCGAGAGACTGCTGCACGCATTCGACGTGATCGTAGGCGGCGAGGATGTCGCCCACCACAAGCCAGACCCCGAAAGCCTGTACCTGGCTGTGCAAAAGCTGGGCATCGCCCCGGAATACGCCCTGTACGTCGGCGATAGCGTCACCGATGGGCAGGCAGCCCAACGCGCCGGGTTGCCATTCGTCGCCGTGCTTTCAGGGGTCACGCCGGAGGCCAGCCTCGCCGAATATGCCCCGCTCGCCATCCTGGACAGCGCCACCGATCTGGCGGGGCTGCTCCAGTCGAGCGTCAATCATCGTCCCACCTGAGCGTCAACAAGCATCGCTGTTGATTTCGCCGCCACGGACAACGCTGTCCAACGGACACTCCCGCAGGCCGGGCAAGCCTGCTCGCAACGCACAACGATGGATGTAGCCTTGTTACCCAAAGCCCTATGAGAGGATACATGAATACGCCCATTCTGACCCCACACATCAAAGAGCAGTTGGAAGTCTGGTGGCAAACCGGC
>JAAYXX010000434.1 GCA_012515695.1 Chloroflexota bacterium | reverse complement strand
GGGCAGCCGCATCTTGAATGTGGCCGACTCGGTCGACGCCATGACCTCGCGGCGCAGCTATCGCACCAGGATCACCTTGAGGGATGCGGTGGAAGAAGTGCTCAGGAACAATGGCACGCAATTCGACCCCCTGGTCGTTGACGCCTTTCTCGAGATAATCCGCCATCCCAAGTCACAGTTGCCCTGGCCGGATGACGAACTGGCCGAGTGCCGTCAGTTTATCGCCCAAGTCACCTCGGTCGCGCCATCAAGCATGACGACATAGCCACAAGGGGTAGGATCAAGCCGTGATTTTGTTGTTGCTCTTGCTGGTTGCGTTAGGAATATCGCTGCTGTTCGGGGGCCGACTCCAATCCCTGGGGCGGGTTCGCGTGCGATGCTCCTACTTGATCCTGATCGCGCTGGGCATCCAGATTGTGGCTTTTTCCTCCTGGTGGGATACGGTGGCTCCGTGGCCGTGGCTCACGCCCTTGTTGTACGCGCTGTCGCTGGCCCTGTTGATCTTGACCGTCTGGCTGAACCGGGCCACCGCCGGTTTTCCGTTGTTGGGCGTTGGCCTGTTGCTGAACACCGCCGTGATCCTGGCGAACGGCGGCCATATGCCCGCCTCGTTGCAGGCCCTTCAGGCGGCGGGTATTGCCACTTCTCAAGCAGCATTTGAGGCGGGGCGCACAGCCAACTCTTCGGTGATGAATAGCTCTACCCCGCTCTGGTTTCTGGGCGACATTTTTTATGTTCCCCAACCCCTGCCCCTGGCGAATGTCTTTAGCGTCGGGGATGTGTTCATCGCCCTGGGCGCTATCTGGTTCGTGGTGGCCCATACGCGCCCAACGCCCGACGCTGCCCCCGCTGCGACAGACGATTAGGCCGACCACCAAAAGCCTCCCTCTTCCCCTGAGCGCGCAAAATATCAGATCGAGTTACTCTTATTTTCGCTTGCCACCATGCTATCCCCAACGTATAATTGGCAGCACGATGCATGAACTGTCTGTAACGGAGAACATACTCGAAATCGTGACACGGCACGCACAACAGGCCAATGCCCGGCGCGTGCTGCGTATTCACCTGGTCATCGGCGATCTGTCCAGCCTGGTAGATGACTGTGTCCAGTTCTACTTTGACTATCTGGCGCGCGACACCCTCGCCGCCAACGCCCAACTTGTGTTCAGGCGGGTGCCGGTTACGTTGCGCTGCCCGCAATGCGCGCACACCTGGCAGCCAGCTTCCGCCGACTGGACATGCCCGGCCTGCGGGCGGGCGCAAGCGGCCATCCAGACCGGGCGCGAGTTCTATGTGGATAGCATTGAAGTGGAGTGAGCAACGATGAGTCCTGACCGCATTCCGGTGATCGAGCGCATCATGGGAGCCAATGACGACCTGGCCGCCCAGAACCGCCGCCTGCTAGACGCGCATCACGTACACGCCATCAACATCATGGCATCGCCCGGCGCGGGCAAGACCTCTCTGATCCTGCGCACGGCCCAGGCCCTCCAGGGCCGCCAACGTGTCGCCGTGGTGGAAGGGGATGTCGCCTCTAGTGTGGACACGGACAAGGTCCGCGCCATCGGCGTGCCTGCGGTGCAGATCAACACGGGCGGCGGCTGCCATCTGGACGCGAACCAGTTGCGTGGGGCGTTGGAGCAGCTCAACCTGGATGAGGCGGACCTGTTGTTTATCGAGAACGTGGGCAACCTGATCTGCCCCGTGAGCTTTGATCTGGGCGAGCATACGCGGGTGGCTATTGCCAGCGTGCCCGAGGGAGATGACAAGCCGCACAAATACCCCGGCATCTATTCGGCGGTGGATGCGCTGGTCGTGACCAAGATTGACCTGCTGCCCTGGATTGATTTCGACATGGCCGAGTTCCAGCGGTTGGCGCGCAGCCTCAACCCCGACATCCGCATTTTCCAACTGTCGTGCGTGACCGGCGAGGGCATAGCCGAGTGGGTGAACTGGCTGCTCGCGCTAGCCCAAACCCGATGACCGCCGCACAGGCACGGCATCACATTTTAACGAAGAAACTGGCATACGATGGAACGCACGAATGAACGCACCCTGTTGGGCGTAAGCATCGGGCACGCAGCGCATGACACCTGGTATGGGGTAGCGCCGATCCTGCTGGCCGCACTCAGCAACCAGATGCAGTTGTCCAACTCGGAAATTGGGCTGGTGCTGCTGCTGTATCAGGCCGTGTCGTCGTTGACGCAACCCTTCTTTGGGCGGCTTAGCGAGCGCGTCGGCGGGCGGTCTATGGGCGTGGCCGCTATCCTGTGGACCACGTTGATGTTCTCCGGCGTGCTGTTCGCCCCCAGTAAGGTGTTATTAGCCGTGTTCATCGGGCTGGCCGGGCTGGGGTCGGGGGCCTGGCATCCCCAAGGCGCAGTGGCCGCCACGGTGGCGGGCGGCTTGCGCTGGGGGGCAACCTCTGCCTCTATCTTTTTCCTGGGGGGCACGCTGGGGTCTGCCGTGTTGGGGGCCGCCCTGGGAGGCTGGCTGCTGGGCGCGTTTGGCCGCCCTTCGCTGCTGGTTATTTCGGCCATTACCGCTTCCGTGGCACTGTTTGTCGTGCGTGCGATGGTTCCGCGCCAGATAACTCCCGCACTCAAGACGGCAGAAGCCGCCCCTACCGCAAGCAATGGGAATGGCAAACGGGCCTTTTGGATTATCCTCGTCCTGCTGCTCGCCAGCACAGCCTTTCGCTCGCTGGTGGCCCACAGTCTGAACACCTAT
>JAAYXX010000433.1 GCA_012515695.1 Chloroflexota bacterium | reverse complement strand
GCGGTTTCAACCGCCTACGATATGGGTTACCTAGCCCCAAAAACAGGCGTTACGCCTCTCTTGACAACCATACCCCCGTATGGTATACTTGTGATAGCCGTCACAAAGAACATTCCACGCGCAGAGTCGCGTTCCTACCAATCCATCTTGCCAGAGGGGGAAACATGTCCACATACGTAATCGTGGGAGGGGTGGCGGGTGGCGCCACCGCAGCCGCACGCTTGCGGCGCATGGACGAACAAGCGCAAATCATCCTGTTGGAACGAGGGCCATACGTGTCCTTTGCCAACTGCGGCCTGCCCTACCACATCGGCGAGGTGATCCAAGACCGCGAGGCCCTGCTGGTCTCCACACCGGAAAAGCTGGCCGCCGAGTTTGCCATTGACGTGCGTACCGAGCAAGAGGCGATCGCCATTGACCGCGCTGCCCGCCAAGTCGTCGTGCGCGACCTGCGTACCGCCGAGACTTACCGCTTGGATTATGACAAATTAATCTTGTCGCCAGGCGCGCGCTCCGTTGTGCCGCCAGTTCCGGGCGTGGATGCCCCCGGCGTCTATACCCTGCGCTCTATCCCCGACATGGACGCCATCAAGGCCCGCGTGGATGCGGGCGATGTGCAGCAGGCCGTGATCGTGGGCGGCGGGTTCATTGGCCTGGAAATGGCCGAGAACCTGTCGCACCGGGGAGTAGCGGTCACCGTGGTGGAAATGGCGCCCCAGGTGATGACCGCCTTTGATTTCGAGATCGCCGCCATGCTCCACCGCCACCTGCGCGAAAAGGGCGTCCGCCTGGCGCTGGGCGACGGCTTGCAGCAGATCGAGGAGCGCGCGCCGGGCCAGCTCACTGTCACGCTCGCCAGCGGCAACCAGATCCCCGCCGATTTGGTAATTCTGGCTATCGGCGTGCGCCCGGAAAGCGAACTGGCCGCCAGGGCAGACCTGCCGCTGGGGCCACGCGGCCATATTCTGGTCAACGAGCATATGCAGACCGCCGACCCGGACATCTATGCCGTGGGTGATGCCATCCAGGTAATCCACCCCATCACCGGCGCGGCCACTGCCATCCCGCTGGCCGGGCCAGCCAACCGCCAGGCGCGCATTGCCGCCGACCACATCACCGGCAAGGATAGCGCCTATCGCGGCACAATGGGCACCTCCATCGTCAAGGTGTTCGATCTGACGGCGGCCTGCACCGGCACGAACAGCCAGACGTTAGAGAAGCAGGGCATTCCCTTCCTGTCCAGCATTACCCACAGCAATGACCACGTGGGCTATTATCCGGGGGCTACCCCGCAGACCATCAAGCTGTTGTATGCGCCCGACGACGGCAAGCTGCTGGGCGCGCAGGTCGTGGGGTATAACGCCGTGGATCGCAGCATTGACGCCCTGGCCGTGGCCGTCCAGGCCGGGATGACTGTCTACGACCTGGAGCATCTGGAACTGGCCTACGCGCCCCCCTATGGCGCGGCCAAGGACGCCGTGAATATCGCCGGGTTTGTGGCTGCGAACCAGTTGCGCGGCGATACCGACCTGGTACAGGTCCAAGACCTGCCGCGCCTGCTGGAATCGCCAGACGTCGGCATTCTCGACGTGCGTACAGACGCCGAATGGCAGATCGGCCATATCCCCAACGCCGTGCATATCCCAAATACCCAACTGCGCGCCCGGCTGAACGAGCTATCTCAAGATAAGCGTTGGGTCGTCTACTGCGCCATCGGGCGGCGAGCCTATGTCATGGAGCGAATGCTCAAGCAGCACGGCTATCGGGCCATGAACCTGAGCGGCGGCTATAACACTTATCGAGTCGTCACCGAGCCACAAAGCAACATCGGCCAGCCGCCCGCCGACGACGAGGCCCCCATCGCCATCCAGTTGCCGCAAGCTGCCAACACGCCACAGAAGGAAATAGTTGCCATGATCGAGAGCGAAACGCCCGCCCTGGAACTGAACGCCTGCGGGTTGCAGTGTCCTGGGCCAATTATGGCCGTCTATAAAAAGATGCAAGAGATGCAGCCGGGCCAGACCTTGCGCGTGGTTGCCACCGACCCCGGTTTCAAGCGGGACGTGGCAGCCTGGGCCGAGCGCACGGGCAATACCCTGCTGGAAGTGGGCCAGACCAACGGGCACATCACCGCCCTTCTCCGCAAGGGGAGCACCCAGCCGCAAGTCACCGTGCAAGAGGGCGGCGTGTTGCCCAACGCCAAGACGATGGTCGTCTTTTCCGGCGACCTGGATCACGCCCTGGCTTCGTTCGTCATCGCCAACGGGGCGGCGGCAATGGGCAAGCAGGTGACCATGTTCTTTACCTTCTGGGGGCTGAACATCCTGCGCCG
>JAAYXX010000432.1 GCA_012515695.1 Chloroflexota bacterium | reverse complement strand
TCTGGGCGGTGGCAAGCGTGACGATCTCTGGCAAGCTCTCGTTATACGCGCCCATCCCCCAGAGAATGCGCATAATGCCCGACGTAGGGGAGAGCTGGGGATTCTTGACGATGGCGGCTGTACTGCGTCCCTGCGTAGTCCCCCAGGTGCCCAGATACGAATTCAGAGCTATGCTGAACAGAATCTTGTTCGCCACCATCCCCGCCAGCCGACGCACCACGGGGTTCTGGGCCAATTCAGCAAGGTTAACTAACGCCACTAGCTCTTCCCCAAAGGCAGGGCCGGAATCCCAGTCGGCAAATCCGCCGGTGCCGCGTGCATGCAGCCAGGCCAGCGCCTTTTTCTCCCCTGTCTCGCGGTGCCAGTGCCCTGTCTGGCCGGTAGCCGCAAAGATGGCGTCGGGGTACAACTGACCGGCCAGAATCTCGGCGGCGCACAAAAGAATATAACGGCTCTCCGTCGCATAACCTGGAAGGCTCGCGTGCAGGCTATCAAGCCAGCACCTGGCGCCGCACACGGATGTTGCCAGGGCTTCCCGTATCGCCGCAGGGAAGGCAGGGTTCTCAGCATGTGTGTAGGCTATCTTGAACACAGCCATCAGGTCAGGCACGCTATCGCAATAGCCCAGCCGCGCGCGCTCTATCGCACTCAAGAGGACATCCTGCTTTACGTGTGACCACCAGCCGAGTTCCATTTTCGCCAGTTCGGTAAAGGCACTGCCTCCGGTTGACCGCGCCGCATAATCCAGCGCCTCGAGGCGGCGTTCCTCCTGGCTGCCGTACACCTTGGCCGAGTGCCCGCTGTGCGAGATGTACAGGTTGATACTCTTTTTCACGCGCTGGTTAAACTCGTAATACTCTCTCGTCCTCGGCATGACAACCACCCGGTATGCTGCATCCGGCATCTCCACCCCGTGAACGAGGCCGAAAGCATTACCCGCTTTCCCGACAGCCTGCCCTTCGACAGAAACCTTGCCGTCGCAGTCTTGGAAACGCAAGAGGATCTCGGCCATCTGCGTCAGGTCTGCTGGCCAATGGACTACTACCTCATCGTCACCCCGGTAGAGATCACGGTCGAGATAGGCTTCGTCAATGATATATTCCAGGTGTCGCCGACGTTCCGGGTTGTCAATGATCGTAGGCAATAACACCGTCGCCTGGTCGGCAGCAAGACCTTGCAGTTGCAACCCCACGACATAGGGAGTATGCCCGTTGGCAACCTGTTCTGCGCGAACGAGGATACGATTGCGCCCCTGATGCAGCATAGCCTCCACATGCGTCGTATGCGGCCCATCAGGGTGAAAAGAGTCGCGGCGGTGCAGGTGTTGATCGTCAATCCATAGGTCTGCGGGGCCACAGGCTGTAAGGGCAAGCATTACCCGGTTATCCTGGGCACAATCCACCTCTGTGTATGCCCAGGCCCTAAGATACTGCCAGGATGGGTGATAGCAGGACAGGTCTATCAGGTGGTCATCCAGGCAGCGAGTATACATCCAGTGGAGTTCCTCGCCGTCAACCGTAAATGGAGGGTCCCATTCCTGAATGTGTTGGCCAACCTGCGAATGCTCGCAGTAGTGCCGGGCGATGATCTGGCTCATCGCGTTAGGAATGCCAGGAAAGTCTTGCACTGGAATGGTTTGCGTGCCAGCCAGTAGCCAGTTGTGGATGTAGCCATCGCGATGCAGTTCATAGACGAGGTTGCTGGGCGACATACACAGCTCCTTACAATGAATAGACTAGGAGGTTGAATCCGCACTGGTAGTCTATCGGCAACCCAACTACCAGCAGACCTACTGCCTTACTCCCATACGCAAAGCCTCGAACAACCTGGTGCGCCTGACATGCATCAATACAGCAACCTGAGTGACCAGCAGAACCAGGGCCATCACGGCCACTATATTGATAGCGCCTTGCCAGTCGATGTGGGGCAAAAAAGGTGGCACAGGAAGCACCGGCCTATCCGTCACCGCATAGAACGGCACATACAGGTAGGCGCTCAGCAGACCCAACCCCACACCGCAGACCAACCCGTAGCAGATCGTCGTCAGGTCCTCGATAGAAACAATGGAAAGGACCTGCGCTCCTTTCATTCCAATAGCGCGTAGCACGGCGAATTGCTGTCCCCGGCGCATCATGCCTGCCAGGACATACACAACACGGCCCATCGCAGAGAACAGGGCAGCGAACAGGAAGCAAGTGGTCAGGATGCCGAAAATCCCAATGTGCTCAATCCCTTCTCGATCTTGCGCGACGAGTTCGCGTGCTATGCTCGCCTGCGCCGGAACGACCTGCATTTTCTCCATGTTCTCCAGCACGGCAGCCACATCTGCATCCGGCTGAAGCTGAATCCAGACCTTGTGGGGCAAAAAGCTCAGGGTTTGATCTTCGAGATAGAACAGGCTGGTAACGACGACGGGCCTGTCATCCTCAAACATGGTAGGAAAATACTCATAGATGCCGACAACCTCAAAGTTGAACGTAACCGTGGTATCAAGCACCGTAAAGCGTAACGGCAACCTGTCGCGTTCACTCAGGTGCAGCCTGTTCGCTATTGAAGAAGGGATCAGCACCCCATTGGGCGTTCTTGCCAGGGCTGCCATCAACTCTCCCAGAGTATGCCGGGCGAAATCCTGGCGATAAAAAGCTATCTGTGGAAAATCGGAATAATCAACAGCAAGCAGGCGGAGCGGTTCCCGGAACTCGTTAGAGGGCACCCTGGCGACCAATTCGGCAACACGTGTAGCATTCGCCACGCCGTTGATGGTCTCGTATTCGCTGGCTGGCAACATGAACACATCTCCCGCCAAGGCCCCGCCGCCCCCCACGCCCTCCCCCCATGAAGAATCGGGCTTGAAGGTGAGGTCAGCCCCTACCTCATAGAACCTACGCTCAACCATCCAGATGTCGGCACTTTTGGCAATGGACGCGTAGAATATCCCAGAGGTCAGGGTCAGCACGAGAAGGTAAATGGGCATGCGAAACTGTCCCCCCTCCCTGCCCAGGTGCAGGAAGCCAAGATAAGCACTCAGAGAAGGGAGGGGTCTGCATAGAAACGCCATCGAACGCGTTACAAATGTAAAAAGCTCGGTAGCGATGATGGGAGTGGAGAACAGAAAAAGTGATGGGGCCAGGAGCACCAGCGGATCAAAGCCTACTTTGCCCTCTGCTTGCCAGGTGCCAATGAACAAGGTGCCCGTTTGCTCTAGCTGCTGGTAGGAATAAGCGGTCAGCACTCCCAGGCAGAGTATCCCCAGCAGCCGCATCCCACCGACTGCCACCCGCACACGCACACTCGCGTGTTCATGTGTCACGACGGTGAGTTGCCTTCCAGGCCACGAAGCAATCATCCGCGTGGCAACGCCAAAGACTCCCACCAAGGCAATCCAGGTCCATCTGGTAGTGGTAAGGCGAGGATGGATAATCGCCCGAGTAACAAACGAAAAAAAGCCTGCGCTGTTTCCCAAGAGCCGCGCCAGATAAAGGCCCAACAGTATGCCCGGCACGATGGCGAGCGCTAGCAGCAACGCCGACTCTAGCCCTATCCAGGCCATGATGTCGCGCCGCGAACTCCCCCTGCTAATCAACACAGCAGTCTCCCGTACCTGAAAACGCGAGATGATGGCAGAAATCGAGGCCATGAAAAGCAGAAGGATGCAGAGCAACGGCACACTGAAGCCCAGCATGAGAATGGAGAGCGATTTCTTGCGTTCTTGCCCGTGCAAGAGTTCCAGCGTCGGCGCAAAATCCAGCTTGGCGCCAGCGATTTTGCGAACAAACTCCAACTCCACGTCTTGAATGCCAGTGACGTACCGGTCGGCATGATCAAGGTTCATTCGATTATCGTCAAAGACAAAGTACCAGGAGTTAAAGCCAGTGCCTTGTGGGAACAGCGGGGCGACGTAGGTATTGTAAGCGTCGTGACTGGTTACAAACACGCCACGAAACAGCGTAGAAGCATCCGAGTACCAGTACTGATCATCAGGGTCGGTTGCCTCGAAAAAGCCCTCGATGCGCACAGCAACGGGGTTGGTTATTCCTGCCAGGAGATACACCATCTCGAACCGCTCCCCCAATTGCACGCCAAGCTCCCGGGCATAGCTGGCCGCGAGCCACACGCCGAGTGCATCCTGTCCACTGGGCACCCCAAACGGCGCTCCCTCGGTGACCGCTATATGCTCCTCGATTCCGGGGACATATGCGACGCGGACGGAGGACACATGCTCCGTCGCATAGCGCGTATCTCCCGCTTGCGGGCGCAATTGCAGGGCGGGACTCTCGTACTGGCAATACGTCGTCTTGATGGGCAAGCGAATCTTGCGCGTCAGGCTGTCGGCCAGCCAATCTCGCACATAGTTCGCGTCATCCAGGGTCGTAGGGACGCGAGACGTGGGCATACCATAGAAACGTAGGGCAAAGGGGGGGCTGTTTAGCAGTTTGCTGCGCGCGCCAAGCTCCTCTTCGAGGATTCCCCGGCCTGAGGCATCT
>JAAYXX010000431.1 GCA_012515695.1 Chloroflexota bacterium | reverse complement strand
CGCCGGTTCTCTGAACGAGGCCGTCTGTGACGCAACGCTGACTGGCCCGGCGGGTTTCCGCTGGACGGCGCGCGTGGATGCCAGGGGCAATGTGCAGGGCGAGGAGATGCCCGCCTATGCGACCCCCACGCCCCGGACAACAGCGTCGCCTACAGCGATGGCGTCGCCCATAGCGACGGCGTCGCCCATAGCGACGACAACACCCACAGCGACAGCGTCGCCTATAGCGACGGCGACGCCGGTTTCCACCCCGACAGCGGCCCCCACTCAAACCGCAGCTCCAACGCAGACGGCAGCCCCCACGGGAACACCCGCGCCGACAGAGACGGCAACGCCCACCCAGACGCCCGCTCCGGTGGAGACGGCAGCCCCCACGCGCACGGCAGCCGCCACCCCGCCGCCAAGGGCGACCCCTGTCCCGGCCAGCGAGGTGGTGGAAGGCTGGGTCGGCCTGATCAGCGCGGAGGCTGCCGGGCCGCGCTATGACGACTATTTCATCGTGGATGGCTCTGGCGCCAGGTACGGGATCGCCTCGCTGGTGCCTCGTATCGCCGAGGACCTGGCGACCTATCGGGATACGGGCACGCGCCTGCGGGTGTGGGGCATGTTGGACTATGGAGTGGATGACTATAACCAGCGGCGCATTCTGGTGGGGCGCTATGAGGTCGCGAACTGACGCGCCCGCCGGTTGACTGATACGCATACGAAAAAAGCCGCGCCATCTCTGGCGCGGCTTTTTCCTTTAGGCCAATTAGGAAAGGGCAGAACCCCAAGTGACTTTTGCTCACTCTGGTTCGCTCCTTAGCCGGAATCCCTCTTGGGGGAGAGGCCCTGTCCTGTTGGGTGGCGCTATTGCTACCACTCTCCGGCCAGGTTTCCCTTGGGAGATCGCCTCCCGGCCAATCGCTTCACCGACCGCTTCCTCCGGGTTTCCCCGGCTTACTGATGGATTTTCCGAAGCGACCCGGTTTCCCCTCTTGTGAGGGCGAATTGCGTCAGGCGTTCGATTGCTACCCCGCTCGCCTTACCGCCCGGCCCGGTCCTTTCCATCCACTCACGGCCCAACAAGCTGGCACCTGCCAGGCCGCTGGTCGGCGTCCCAATATCCGGCGCTGAACTTTGAGATGGCATCCATCTCTCAGGGTTCTGCATAAACCAATATACCACATCAAAGCGGATGTGTCAAGTCCTGTTTTAATAATATTAACCTGCTACGCGCCGCCGCAAGGCATTTTTCGCCTTGGCGGCATGGCCCGATGGCAGTAGAATGTCGCCATCCGGGACAAGCCAATCAGGAGGGCGCATATGTCTGTTTCCCAAGAAACTCGCCGAACATTGCAGCGTTTGGGCTATGCTGCCGATACCCGCGTGTTGCTGTTGCACGCCGACGATGTGGGCATGTGTCAGTCTGAAACACAGGCCATGCTCGACCACGCGGCGTTTGGGCTGGTGCGTTGCGGGGCAATTATGGCCACCTGCCCGTGGGTGCCGATGATTGCGCGAGCAGCTCAGGATGACCCTACCCTCGACCTGGGAGTACATGTGACGTTGAACTGCGAATGGGAGGGGTATCGCTGGGGAGCGTTGAGCACCCGCGATCCGGCCAGTGGCCTGCTGGATGAGCAGGGCTACCTCTGGCGCTCGGTGGACGCCTTGCACGCGCACATGGTCCCCGAAGCGGCCATTGCAGAGATGCGCGCCCAGGTAGAGCATCTCTGCCGGCTGGGGATCGACCTGACGCATATAGACACGCACATGGGCGCGGTGATTCATCCGACGCTGGCCTCTGCCTATGTGCGGCTGGCGATGGAATACGAGTTGCCGGTCATGGTTCCCCGGCAGATGATTTCTGGCAGGGGGAGGCATATGCCGCCCGAGTGGGCAGCAACGTTGTCTCGTCTCGTGGAAGAGCTGGATCGTAGCGGCTACCCGCTCATTGACCAGTTGGCATCACTAAGCTGGGAGCCGGAGCAGCGGGTGGAGCAGTATATCCGCCTGATCGAGTCGCTGCCGCCGGGGATCACGCACCTGCTGTTTCATGCGGCCACGCCAGGCCCCGAGATCGAGGCGGTGACCGACGGCTGGCGCACGCGGGTGGCAGATTACCACGCGTTCCTCGATCCTCGGCTGCGGGATTACCTGATGCAGCGCAAGGACGTGGCCGTGATCGGCTATCGAGAGCTGCGAGAGCTGATTCGGCGAGGATGAGCAGAACGCGCCTGCAAGGGGCAACGATGACCGCCGCTTGCAGGCGCGTGTTATGAAGCTATTTACTGTGGCAATTCGACGTGCCATCCCGTAGGCAGTTGAAACTGCACCAACCGTTGCATCGCCAGCTTGCTGGCGCGTCGCCCTTCGGCGACTGCAAATCAGCCCACGAAGGTGGGCTTCGCGAGGGTTGGTGCAGTTTCAACTGCCCACGAGATGGCATGTCGGATTACCGAACTAAATAGTTAATCTTCATAAGCGGGTTAACGAAATTTAATGCACTTTAGTGCACTTTTATTTAAACCAGCCCGGCACCTTCAGTGCTGGGCTGGTGACACGAAGCAAACCAGATATTGCGGCGTTAATTTTTCAACCTTCATCCACCGCCTACGCGATGGCACGTCGGGTTACCGCAGTAAATAGCCAATCATCATTCTTCTACAGCACCCGATCCGCGTAGGGGATGCGGGTGATCAGCGCGCTCAGAGCAAAGCAGAGCGGCACGCCAATCAGCGAGACCACGCCGAACTTGAGCAAGGGGTGTATGTCTATCCCCCGGATGGCGTAGGCCAGGCCGGTGATGACGACGGCGTGGATGATATAGACCGTATAAGCGCCGCGTGCCATATGGCGCGTCAGCCGCCCCTGACGGTTGGCGTACCGCCGGAAGGCATAGATCAGCCCGATGCAGACGGACACGCACAAGAACGACTCCCACAGCGCATAGCCCAACGCCTGCCAATGCCAGCCGCCCGTGAACACGTCAACGCCCCCGTTGGCCGCCCCGCCGACCAGCCCCAGCAGCGGAAACGCCAGCACCAGCACAATGCCCAGCACCAGCCAGCGCGCACCCGTTTTATCGGGCAGCGTCATCAGCCAGTTGCGCCGATAGGCGATCAGTCCCAAGATGAACAGGGCGATATACTGAGCGAAAAACGGGAATTGCAGGTTGAGCGGCGCGAAATGCCAGCCCACTGGCCGCCACAGGCGCACCAGGAACCCGACAAGGCCCAGCCCCACGGCGAACAGCGCCACAAAGCCGCTGTGGGGAAAAGGCACTTGCGTCTGGGGCTTCTGGGGGGCGCGCCCGCCGACGAGCCGCCACAGCACATACCCGCCCGTGAACAGCAGCAACGCCTCCACAAACCAGAGCGGCCCGCCGCCCAGAATGGCGTCGTTCTTGATATACTCATCCGTGATAAAGCGCCAGAGGGACATACGCGCCCCATCAAT
>JAAYXX010000430.1 GCA_012515695.1 Chloroflexota bacterium | reverse complement strand
CCGACAGGTCTACCTCAATGCGCCTCGGCGGGATCAGAGCATCATTCACAACCTGCAGGCGATTCTGCGCTTCGCTCATTGCCGGGTTCAGTTCCAGCGCCCGCTTAAAGTTGGTCTGCGCCTCCTCCCAAACCTCGGCATTTTGCTTCTCTACACCATACTCATAGTACGCCTGCGCCAACATGGCCTGCGTGTCTCGAAATCCCGGGTCCAGGCTATACACCTTCTCCAGCTTTTGCACCACGGTGGCCCAATCTTGCGCCCAATACGACTCCACAGCGTCCAGGTACAGCTTCAATTGGCGCCTGATCTGTTGCAGCGGCTCGTACCCCGCGTCCAGACGAATGGCCCAGTCCAGCTCTACCTGCGCATCATCCAGGCGGTTGAGTTTGATCAGCTCCAAACCTTGTTGATAATGCGCCACCGCCAGCGACTTGCGGGCCTTGTCATTGTACGGGTCAACCTCTCGTATACGCCTCAGAGCGTTGGCCGCGGCTCGCCAGTCCTGCCGCGTAAAAGCGACATCGACCTGTGTCCAAAGCGGGTCGGTCATCTGCTTCACCGTGGGGGTGGAGGTCGCGTCCGCAATGGGAGTGGGCAAACTCAACGCGCGCACCACCGGCGTCTGGTTGCGCGCACGCGCAATCCCCAGCATCACAAATACGGCCAGCGCCCCGATAGCCAGCAGCGATATCACAGGTACAGCCAGACCCCGCAGCCGTTCGAATGTCCCCTGAGGCAACCGTACTCTGGCCGCCTTCTCTCTAAGCCGGGAGAGAGCCTCGGTTGCCCCCTTCCCCGCCAAGGCTGCGGCTGCCAGCGCACCCTCAACCGCCGCACCAGCCTGCGCGCTCGCCTGGCTTTGGGGTGCTCTTCGCCGCCCTATCGGCGTTTCCGCTTCCCGCGCACTGCCCTCGCTGTCTGATACAACGTCAGCGGCTGGCAGCCCGGCGCCTAGCCAGCGCATCGCCTCAGCGATACGCGCACTACCCGGCAGCAGCATCTCTGCCTCACGCAAATACTCGAGACCTTGGCGTTTGTCTTCGGCCAACCAGGCCAGCCAAAGCCAGGCGTCTTCATTGTCGGGTTCATAGTGGATGATCTGTTGGAAAACCGCCCGCGCCCCCGCCCGGTCCCCCTCGTGTGCCAATCTGATCCCTTGATCAAGCTGGAAGCGAGTTCTCGACTGTTCATCAACATCAAGATAGCTGTTGGTTTCCATCAATGGATGTGCTCCTGATAACCACAACCTGAACTGACGACGCCCTTGACGTACTGCATAGCCAGGCACGGCATGTTTGTGCCCACGCGCATAGCGCGGCAACTGCTGGCATTATAGCATCAAAGAGACTCACTAGCAACAGGCCCCACAAGCACACCAGCCCGCTACCCCTTATTTCCCCATAAAGGTTCTCAGCAGAAAGAAGGAATTGACAAACAGCCGCGCCCGCATCTATACTCCCGCTGCGCATGTACAGCCGCTCGTCTCCCTGGCTTCGCGCATATCTTTCGGAGGGTATGGAATCCTATATGGCAATCCCGATTATCTCTGTGATTGGCTGGCACAACGTGGGCAAGACGACCTTTGTCGTGCGCCTTGTGGAAGAACTCAAACGACAAGGGCTGCGCGTGGCAACTGTCAAGCATTCGCGCGGTCATTTCGACCTGGACCACGAGGGAACTGATACCTGGCGATTCGCCCAGGCTGGCAGCGATGTCGTCGCAATCGTCGGACATGACCGCCTGGCCATGATCGAGTCAACACCTGAGGAACCAACCCTCGACTCTATCGTCGCCCGGCTGCCTCAAGACCTGGATATTATCATCGCCGAGGGGTTCAAGCGAGAGCCAACGCGAAAGATCGAAGTGATTGTCCCCGGCAAAGGCGAAGGCCGCATCTCCCGGCCCGACGAGCTTTTGGCAATCGTGAGCGAAGCGTGCACCGAATTGCCAGACGACGCGCCCTGTTTCCTGCCATCGGACGCCGCCGGAGTGGTTGAATTGTTGCAGGCACAAGGCATCATCCGGCAGGCCCAAGAGCGATAGCGCCTACCCGCTAGCCATGCTGGCTGCGATGTCGGACATTGCGCTTGTGTCGCCAGATAGCAGCGCATAGATGCGCGCCGAACAAGGCGATCCAACTGCTCAAATAGATCCAGAACATCAGAGCGACAAACGAGCCGAGGGACCCATATACCAGCCGATACCTTACCAAAAAGCTACTGACGTACCATACAAAGCCTACTGTAGCAACTCGCCAGACAATGGCGGCAATCGCCGCAGACCAGAGTGCCTCTTCCCAGCCTACGGGGACATTGGGCACCTGCCGATACAGCACCACAAATAAAGCAAAGGAGAGCATCAGGGGCAGAACCTGCGATACCAGCAGATCAACAATCGGTTGCAGGTCCAGCCCTTCTGGAAACCCGGGCGCGCCTAGAGAGGGAATGAACCGTAACAGAGTATTGGCAGCTATCGTAACCAGCAACAGGACCGTCAGACCGACGACCATGCCCAGGGCCACCAGCCGCCCCTGGATGAACGTGCGCGGCTGCGCCTCGTGCCAGGCCCGGTCAATCTGAAGGGCCAGCACGGTGAAAAAGCCCAGCGCAGACCATAGCAGGGTCACGGCGGCAATCGCTCCCACCGTGCGCCGGTTTTCCAGCACTTGTTGCACGTTCTGAATAACTATATCCTGAGAGATGGGCAACACCCGGTTAACAAATTCATACACCTGACGCTGCGCTTCTTCCGCAGCAACAAAGACGCTGCCCAGAGTGATGAGAAAGAGCAGCAGAGGAAAAAGGGAGAACACGGCGTAATAAGCCATACCAGCCGCGGCCTGCGCTGCATGTCGCTCCCCAAAGTTGTGCAGGGCATCTCCCAACACATCCCATACGGTATGGACCGCTCCAAATAGCCGCCGAAACACTATCTCGGCGGTCGAGACACCCTGATGGCCGTCGTCTCCATCTGAATGCATCCGTTTTCGCCTTCACCTATGAGCCAGAGTAACCAGGCAACAGTTTACAAAAGCTAAAAGACTCTGTCAAACCCAAGCACACTGATCACTATCGGAAAGGGGAATATTCATCAATGAATGCAAGAGAACGCTTCCTGGCCTGCCTGCGCTTCCAGCCAATGGACCGCGCCCCCAATTGGGAGATGGGCTACTGGGCTGGCACCCTCGAACGCTGGTACGCCGAGGGCCTCCCACCCCATCCGCAGGCCGCGCGCGGGCTTGTACCGGGAGCCGGTATCAAAGGAGAAGGCTTCCCCTGGCGTCGCAGCGAACTAAAAGATCCGTCCGTCTCCGCATACTTTGGCCTGGACAAGGGCCTGGAGAAAATCGACGGCGAGTGGGGCATCTGGCCCCCCTTCCCCAAAGAAGTGTTCTGGGAGGACGACGAGAACGTCAAGCAACGCATGGCCGACGGGACCATCGCCCTTGTCCGCAAGGATTCAACCACTCTCCCGCACGTGCTGGAATGGCCAGTAACAGACCGGGCCAGCTGGGACAAACTAAAGGATGAGCACCTCCGCATCGACATCGCCGGGCGACTCCCCGACGATTGGGACCAGCATCTCGCCCTCTATCGGGAACGCGATTGGCCCCTGGGCATCGGCGGCCCCTTCCTGGGCGTCTTTTCCTCGCTGCGCACGCTGTTCGGCTTTGAGCGGCTGATGTACGCCTTCTTTGACGAGCCGCAGTTGGTGCACGACGTCCTCGACCACCTCACTGAACTATGGATCACCATCTTTGGGCAGGTGTTGGATCAGACAGACGTCGACTATGCCTACTACTGGGAAGACATGAGCTACAAGAGCGGCTCGATGGTCTCACCACGCATCTTCCGCGAGTTCCTCACGCCTGTCTACCAGCGCATCAACGCCTTCTTCCGGCAGCGGGGCATTGACATCATCCTGCTCGACACCGACGGCAGCGTCTGGGATCTGATCCCCCTGTTCCAGGAGGCCGGCGTAACAGGACTCTATCCGTTCGAAGTGCGGGCGGGCATGGATGTCGCCGCTGTCCGCGCCCGCTACCCTCGCCTTCAGATGATGGGCGGCATCGACAAGAACGCCATCGTGGCAGGGCCAGCCGCCATAGACCAGGAGTTGGCACGCATCGCGCCCGTCATCCGGTCAGGCGGCTATATCCCCGGCTGCGACCACTATGTGCCACCCGATGTGCCCTGGGAACACTTTTGCTACTACCGCCAGCAACTCGCTAGCATCTTGTAGCGTCGAGCAACCCATCAGGCTAGAGATCGAGCGCCTGGTTCATCGCCCGGGCCTCGATCTCGGCTTTGTATGCCGCCATATCCACGATCGTTCCCTCTACGCGGGCGCGCTCTGCCGCAAAGGCCATCAGGTGGCTTTCCAACGAGGCGCGCGCGCTCGTCATCGGGGAACTGCCCGAATCCTGCAAACCCGCCAGGAACGCGTTCATCACCCCGGCATCGCCACCGCCATGCCCGCTACCAGCCTTCGCCGGGCGGTACACTTCCTCGTTCCCCGTAAGATGGTCATACACCGTGATCTCCCATGCCGCCTCGCTGGCCCGCAGCGTTGCGCGCGTGCCCTCGTAGCGCATGGTTCGCACATTGTTGTGCGAATGCCCTTGCATCGTAAAAGTCAGCGTGGCCCCGCTTTCAAACTCCATCGCGGCGATCTGGTGGTCAACCACGTCATTATCGCAATGGTACACACACCGCCCATACGGCCCTTCCCGCAGAGCCTTCAGCCGGCCTTCCATGCTCGTATCGAGGGTGATCACGTTCACAGGCCAGCCGTCGCCCTCGCGCAGGTAAATCCTGGGCGCGTAATAGGCGCACTCATCTTGAGCAGGGCAACCATCGGTGCAGCGCAACGGCGCCCCCGCGGGAGCCTGCTCCGGTCGGAAATGGCTCAGCCGACCAAACGACGACAGCCGCTTCACCGGCGCACCAAGGTTCCAGTACAAAATATCCATGTCATGGCAGCACTTGGCTAGAATCATCGGCGCACTTGTGCCTGCGTTGCGCCAGTTGCCCCGCACAAAGCTGTGGGCCATGTGCCAGTACACCACATTCTCGACATGGTTCACATTAAGCACCTGCCCCAGTCGGCCAGAAGCAATCAGATGATGGACCGTACCCCAGAACTGGGTGTAGCGCAGCACGTGGCAGATTTGCAGGATACGGCCTGTCCTCTCGGCTGCCTGCACAATCCGCACACAATCCTCAGGCCGCGTAGCCATCGGCTTCTCCAGGAGCACATGGTACCCGCGCTCCAGCGCAGCAAGCGTTGACAGCAGATGCGTCTGGTCCATCGTTGCATTAACCAGGGCCTCGGCCAACTGTGGCCGGGAGAGCAGTTCCTCCCATGACTCAAAGCATCGCTCCGGGGGAATCCCATGCTCGCTGGCAAATCGCTCGCGGCGGGCGTCGTCTGGTTCGGCCACGGCCACAAAGCGCACACGGTGCGGGTTGAGCCTGGCATATCCGCCATACGTAAACATTCCACGATTCCCGGCCCCTAGCAGGGCCATCTCGATGGGCTGGGACACAGCAGTCCTCCTGATCTATGTTGAGTGTTGGCAGCCTTTGGTGCCTTGATAGCCATATCGCGTCAGGCTAGAGCGTACCGTTGATCGGTGCGGGAGCCTGCCTATTCCGAACCCTGTGAGCGCGCGCGAGCGCGTTGGCGCCGCAGCAGGATCACATATCCCGCCAGAGCCAGCAAAACCACCGCTACAGGCACCAACGCCCAGTAGAGTCGCCCCCTGCCACTCCCCGACGGGTCAGACTGCGGCGTCGCCTGCGTTTGGGCCACCTGCGTGGAAAGGATGGCCGCAACTCGGTCCAGGGTGGGCGTCCCCAAGGTCTCGGCGCCCGCAGGCCCCTCTCGCGTCGCTTCAGGCGTTGCGGGAGGCGTGCCCCTCGGCCACGCCTCTGTCGCGGCCACATCACGCGTCGCTGTAGCGGTATTCGTTGGGGTCACATCGCCATCGTCGAACGTGGGCGTTGTCATCACCTGGCCCAGGCTGCTCGGGTCAGTAGCCGTTGGCGTGAGCGTATCCGTGGGCCACAGGGTCTCTGTCGGCCAAGGAGTATCCGTCACTTGAGGAGTATCCGTAAACCAGGGCGTTATAGTGGGCGGAGGTGTCGCGCTCGGAGCTTCTGTTGCCTCCTCTTCAGGATACGGATTGTAGGGGGCTAGCGTCTCGGCGGGTGGAGGCGGAGGTGGATAAGGGTCGTCGGCTAGCGGAACGCAGAGCTGATCATAATCTATCGCGGGAGGCTGCGTCGACTCGTCGCCCCATACCCATCCTTCAATGGCGCCGTCGCTCACCATGCTGCTGCCATCCCCCATGCCAGCGTACTGCCACTCCCCGGCGTCCCAATACCAGTGGCTCCAGTAGTTGCCGGACGAGTCCTCGCTCTCACAGAAGCAGTCCCCTGGGTTGTCGCATCCCACGTCAGCGATCTTGCAGACATCCTCGCCTATGCCAGGGGTGGAGCGGGTCACTACGTGCAGACCATCCCGCCGCAGCATCTCGGCGCTCGTTATCTCGAATTCAGTGAATTCCACGCACGAGGCAATGATCGTGCCATTGCTGAAATCCACGATCAGCCCGGCGCGATTGAGTTCCTGCGCCTTGCCAACCTCAGCCACGCACACCAACAACGCTACGATCACACTCGCCCAGATTGCCGCTCGCCTGGTCGCCCTCATCACCCCTCACGTAATGCTTGTCGCGTCATCTATCTACCGTGGAACCCGCCCGATCTCTGCCAGCATCCAGCAATGCCAGGCGCCTCTCGGCCCCTGCCCGCACACGGCGCAGCACCCACTTGACCGCCAGTGTCGCCAGATACGCCAGCCCGGACACCAGAATAATAGCTGCACCCGAAGTTATATCCAAAAAGTACGATAGCCACAACCCCGCCCAGGTGAACAGCACCCCCAGCAGCATGGCAAGCACCATCATCTTGCGCAGGTTCTTTACCAACTGTCCGCTGATAGCCGCTGGCATCGTCAGCAACGCAATCACCAGGATCAGCCCCACGACGCGCATTACCATCACCACAGTCAGAGCCACCATGCACATCAGCATGAGGTAAATCGCGTCAACCGGCACATTCTCCACCGAAGCAAACGTCTCGTCGAAGGAAACCGCCAGCAGTTCCTTGTAGAACAGCGCCACCACAGCGAGGATGACAACGTCCAGCGCCAGCATCAAGGCCAGATCGCCCGTGGGGACGGCGAGAATGCTGCCAAACAGGTAGCTCATCAAATCAGCCTTGTAGCCAGGCGTCAGATCAATCAAAATGATCCCTATAGCCATGCCAATCGCCCACATCACGCCGATAATCGTGTCCACTCGCTGCCGCGTCCTGCGTTGCACGGCTCCCATTCCCAACGCCGAGAGCAGGCTGAACAGCACAGCCCCCAACACCGGGCTGAACCCCAAAAAGTAGCCCAGCCCCACACCCCCATAGGCCGCGTGAGCAATGCCGCCACTGATGAACACGATCCGGTTAATAACGATCAGCGTCCCGATAATCCCACAGGCCACGCTCACCAGAACGCCCGCCATCAAAGCGTTCCGCATAAAGCCAAACTGCAGCGCCTCGATCATTCGTCATCCTCCGCTGATAGCGAATCATGTCGCAAGAACACCCGATGTGGCACGCCGTGCGCGACCAGATCAATCGGACACTGGTAGGCCAGTCCCATCATATCGGGTGTGAATTCCTCGCCACCGTGATAGAACAACCGGCGATTGAGACAGCCCACCGTCTTGACATACGAGGAGACTGCGTTCATATCGTGAGAAATCAGCAGAATGGTGACATGCTCGTTGAGTGCCCTCAGCAGTTCATAGATGCTCGTGCTCATGCGCGGATCAACGTTCGCCGCAGGCTCGTCCAGCAGCAGGATATCCGGCTCGCTGGTCAGCGCCCGCGCGATATACACCCGCTGGCGCTGGCCCCCCGATAGCTCGCCGATGGGCCGCTCCCGTAGGTCCAACATCCCCACGCTGCGCAACGCCTCCGCGACAATCTCCTCGTCCTCCGAGGTAAAGCCGCGCAACACCCCCCGCTTGCCCAGCCGCCCCATCCGCGCAACCTCCCACACGTTGATGGGGAAATCT
>JAAYXX010000429.1 GCA_012515695.1 Chloroflexota bacterium | reverse complement strand
GGGCAAGGGTACTCTTTGCACCGCTAACACACAAATAGCCCCCTCCCAAAATCTAGAGGGGGCTGAAAAGCTGATGCCGGGCTTGATGCTATGCCTTGGTTTCGAGCCGGGCCGCGCCCTTCCATGTGCGCGTGCCCAAAGGCTTTTCGCTGGCCAGCCGCGCTTTGGCTTTGGGGATCTCGTCGGCATACTGCGGCAGCCATTGGGCCTGCGCCACCAGCATCTCGTCGGTCATCTGGCTGATCTCGTACGGATCGCAGACAGCGCCGGTCAACGGGTCCATCATCATGGCCTGCTTGAGCAACGTCACGTCGCCATGCACCGCCGCTTCGACGGCCAGCCGCTGCACGCTGATGGAGGCGTTGCAAACCGCCGCGCACCCCAGGGGCAGCGGTCCCACACGCGGGATGTTCACGCCGGTCTTGTCCACATAGCCGGGCACCTCGACGATAGCATCTGCGGGCAGGTTGGGGATGCAGTCATGGTTCACCACGTTAAAGTGCCCACGGTAGATGCGCCCCGTCTCCCGCGCCTCGATGATCCAGCTACCATGCTCGTGGGAGCGCGTGTCATACGTGTACATCGTCGGCTCTTCTTGCACCATCTTGGGAGCCTCAGTCCTGAACCAGTTGCGCCCCTCGACGCACACCCGCAAATAGCCGCCAGTCTCGCCGTTGATCCACGACGAGAGATCAATCCAGTTGTTGATCTCGTCCGGACGCTTGCGATACCAGGGCACATACTCCGACAGGTGGCCGTTGGACTCGGTGGAGTAGTAGCCAAAGCGGCGCAGCATATCAATTCGCACCTTTTCGGTCTTGCTATATTCCGGATGCCGCTCAAAGCCCTCCAGCAGCCTCCCCGTCCAGTCCTCCCCATCATAGAGCACCTTGATATACCAGGTCTGATGGTTGATACCAGCGGCAGTAATGTCCACGTCCTTGGTGGTTACCTGCTTGTATCCCGCACTGCCGGGTTCCTTGCCGTCGTTAATCAGCAACTCGATCACCTGCGCGATCTGGTGATGTCCGCCGTACACGCCGTGGCACAACCCGAGCGTCTGCACCCCGCCATAATGATTGGCTGCCCAGGTGTTCATGGCGTTGGGGTTGGCATAGTTCAGGAACAGGGCATCCGACTTGGCAACCTCGCGAATGTCCTTGCAAAAGGCCAGAATCTGCGGGATGTTGCGCTGCCCGTACATGATGCCGCCCGCGCATAGCGTATCCGCCACGCACTGATCTACGCCATACTTGAGCGGGATGTCCACGTCGAGTTGAAACGCCTCCAGGCCGCCGATGCGCGTAGTGTTCACCACGTAATCGGCCCCTTCCAGGGCGGCCCGGCGGTCAGTGGTCGCCAAGACCTGGGTGGGCAGGTTGTTCGCCTTGATATCCCTCAAGATCAACTGCACCACCAGGTCCAGGTTCCGCTCGTTAATGTCCATCAATGCCAGGTTCATGTCGGTCAGTTCGGGAACCGAGAGCATGTCCTGTACCAGCTTGCGGGTAAAGCCTACACTGCCCGCCCCAATGATTGCTACTTTGATTGCCATGTCGAATCCTCCAAGTTGGCTGTGAATATCGTACTACCCGGCATTGCAGGCCGTCCGACTATTCTTCTCCCTGCTCCTGGTCCTCCACACGCCGCACCGACTCGATAGCTATCGGCTCCAGGGGCACATCGTCGTGCATGCCGCGTCTGCCTGTGGGAACCGCCGCGATCTTGTCCACCACTTCCATCCCCTCTACCACCTCGCCAAACACCGCGTACCCGATCCCCCTGGGGCTGGAATCGAGAAAGGTGTTATCGGCCAGGTTGATGAAGAATTGTGACGTGGCGCTATTCGGGTTTTGCGTGCGCGCCATCGCCAGCGTGCCCCGTTTGTTGCTCAACCCGTTGTTCGCCTCGTTCTTGATGGGGCTGCGCGTCGGCTTTTGCTGCATGTCCGCCGTCATCCCGCCCCCTTGAATCATAAAGCCGGGGATGACCCGGTGAAAAATGGTCCCCTCAAAGAACCCATCCTGCACATAGGATAAGAAGTTCTCGACGGTTACAGGGGCCTTGTCCGGATATAGCTCGATGGCGATATCCCCGAGCCTCGTAGACAGAATAATCATTCCTTCTCCTCCATTCGTCACTTCACGCTAGTCAGGCGCGTGTTCCCTGAGGAACCGCTCCACCGTTGCCCAATCGGGTATGCCGCTGCGACCACCGGGCCGGGTCGTCTTGATGCCCGCTGTTGCCGTCGCCACCGCGATAGCCCGCCGCACGCCTCCCCCCATAGCCAGGGCCGCCGCATACGCCCCGTGAAACACATCCCCGCAGCCGGTAGTGTCCACAGCCTTCACCGGCATGGCCGGGTAGTGATAGACCGCCTCGTCGCCCCGTTCCTTGTACCAGCAGCCCCGCTCCCCGGCAGTCACCACGCAACAGGCGCGCCCCCCGGCGAGTGCGCGCACCATCGCCGCACAATCCGTCTCGCCTGTCACGCGCCCGGCGAACTCGTGCCCAACGATCAGGTGATCAGTCAGCGCCATCAATTCCTGCACGCCGGGGACCGTCTCGTCCTCGATGTCGCCCACCACGGGGATGCCCAGCTTACGCGCCAGTTGTGCGCCGCGCACGCCCCCCGCCACTGCCTTGTGGTCCACCAACAGCACCCGACAACGCCCAATCAGCGCCTCGTCCACCTCATCCGGCTGGCGTGGGATCATCTCAAGGGAGTAGGAAAAAACGTTCCGGGTGGCCGTGGAGCGGTCCACGATGATAACCGAATGGATGGGCCGCGCCTCGGGCCGATACAGGACGGCGGAACAGTCCACGCCCTCGCCCTCCAACTCCTCGACGGCAAAGCGAGATAGCTCGTCTGGCCCCAGCACGCCCGTATACGCCGCTTTCGCTCCCAGCCTGGCGGCGGCAACCAGCGCCGTGGCGCACAGGCCGCCCCCCTGACGCTGCCTGGCGCGCACGTGGGTCTTGCTATTGGCGAGCGGGAAATGGTCCACATACAGCAGGTCATCCACCGCCAGCGCCCCAAAGCCCATCACGTCCCACTGCTCGCTCATAGGCCGACCAGTTGCTGCGCCTCCTGAGGCGTCTTGCCGTCGTGAATCACCGCCTTGAATGCCCTGGTTGCGGCAGTAACGTCGGGGAATCCCCAGATATTGCGCCCGATGGTCGCCCCTCTGGCCCCGCTTTGCACCACGTCGGCCATCAGTTGCAGCGCATCCTTCAGCGTCTCGGTGCGAGGGCCGCCCGCAGCCACCAGAGGCACCGGGCAATCGGCCACAATCTGCGCGTGGGCCTGCACATCGCCGCAATACGGAGCCTTGATGACGTCCACTCCCATCTCAGCGGCGCAGCGCACTACCCAGGCAACATCCTCCGGCTCGAAGGTAATATGCGGCCCGCCGTCAAACCGGCGGGGATAGATGTGACAGATCACAGGCATGTCGTAACGCGCCGCTTCCCGCACACAATCCGCGATCACCCGCAGCCGCGCCGCCTCTGTCGGCCCCCCCATAAACGCGGCCAGGGCGAACCCGTCCGCCCCCAACCGCACGGCATCCTCCGGCGTGGCTCCCTGCTCGAAAACCTCCATGTCAGCGCGAGCCAGGGTGCTCTGCAAGATAAGCGGAACCTTGCCCGCATACGGCTGCCACACCGAGGCGGCTATCCCCTTGTGCATGGTCACAGCGTCCGGCCCTGCCGCCACGACAGCCGCCAGCGTCTCTCGAATATGCTTCAGGCCATCGGGCAGGCCATAGCTATAGCCCAACAGGTGATCAACAGCCACCGAGCACAACCGCCCCGATGGATGGGCGAAAAGGCGATTCATTCGGATCAACTTGCCAATGTTCACGGCTTTCGCTCCCAAGTAGGATGAACACAAGCGGAGGAAATCTAGTCCGTCCGCGTTGCGCCGTCAAATACTATGGCGGGTTATTTGACGACAGCCACCGCCTCCCGCACATAGGCGTCCCAGTCCGGTTCATCTGGCACGCGGTCATTGTAGGCCACCGTCATATAGCCATTCTCGACCACCAGCGCGCCGCGAGTCGTCAGATCCTCTTCAGCAGGGCGCGGGGTCAGCCCCATGTACGCCTCAAACAGAGGATCATTACGAATGGCAAGAATTACGTGCGGGTTGCCACCGTGCACCTGCATGCCAAAACTCTCCGCCAGATGGGCCAGCTTGATCTGGCCGGTAATGCCCACGCCCCGCTGCCGAATGATATCTACCGCCTGCATGGCAACGAACGGCGACGCGTTGAACGGTTGCCCGCCAATATAACCGATCCACTCCATCGCCAGAATGGGCAAATCCAGGCGGTCACTCAGCTTCTTGAGGCCCATCAGGTCATAGTCTTGCAGCGGCTCTTCCATCCACCTGTAGTGCAGCCCTTCCAGCGCGCGCCCAACTTCTACGGCCTCGTCATAGTCATACGACTCGACAGGATCGTGCATCAACAGGAAATCATCGCCCAGGGCGGCCCGCAGTTGCCGCGCCATCTCGATGTTATCCTTGACGCCCCGATAGGAGTGGTCCTTTACACCCACAAAGCCCTGCTCCTTCTCGCGCAACGCATCGGCCACCAGTTCATCAATGGTATCCCCGTGAATCAGGCCATACGCGGGCACCTTCTCCCGACACGCCCCCAGCAGCTTGAACAGAGGCATACGGGCATGGCGGGCTGCGAAATCCCACAGCATATTGTCCACCGTATCCACCAGCCCCCGCCCAGTGTAAAAGAACCGCTGCGCATACCACAGCTTTTGCCACACATACTCGCGATCAAACGGATC
>JAAYXX010000428.1 GCA_012515695.1 Chloroflexota bacterium | reverse complement strand
GCCGGGCGGCGGGGCAACCCGGTGCTCGACCTCAACAGCGCCTTTATGGCCGTGGGCGCGGCTGCCAGAGGCAACATGAGCCAGGCGGACGTAGAGCGCGTTGAGCAGGCGTGCTGCCCGGGTTGCGGCTCGTGCGCGGGCATGTTTACCGCCAACACGATGGGCTGCCTGTGCGAGGCGCTGGGTATCGCCCTGCCCGGCAACGGAGCCACTCCCGCGGTCAGTTCTCGCAGGCTGGCGCTGGCCAAAGAGGCGGGCATGCACGTGATGGAGATGCTCAAACGCGGCATCAAGGCCCGCGATGTGTTGACACCGGCGGCCTTCCACAACGCCTTTACCACAGATATGGCGATGGGAGGCAGTACAAATTCGGTGTTGCACCTGATCGCCATTGCCCACGAAGCCGGTATCGAGTTCGACCTCCACGATTTGAACACCTTTAGCGACAACACCCCCCACCTCTGCAAGCTCTCTCCCGCTGGCGACCAATACCTCGAAGACCTTTATTATTCGGGCGGCATTGGGGCCATTATGCACGAGTTGGACGAGTTGGGGCTGCTCAAGCGCGACGCCATCACCGTCACCGGCGCTACCGTCGGCGAGAACCTCGCGCCAGATTCCCGTTGGGCGCCAGATTACCAGACGGTGGACCGCAAGGTGGTACGCAGCGGCGACGACCCCTATTCCCCCACCGGCGGCCTGGCTATCCTGTTTGGCAGCCTGGCCCCTGACGGCGCGGCAGTCAAGCGCGCCGCGGTTGCCCCGGCGATGATGCAGCATACCGGCCCGGCCCGCGTGTTCGATTCGGAGGATGAAGCGACAGAGGCCATCATGGCAGGCCAGTTTGAGGCCGGGGATGTGATTGTCATTCGCTACGAGGGGCCTAAGGGAGGCCCTGGTATGCGCGAAATGCTGACCCCTACCTCGCTCTTGTCTGGCATGGGCATGGATGACAAGGTGGCGCTGCTCACCGACGGGCGCTTTTCCGGGGCGACGCGTGGGGCGGCCATTGGGCATATCTCCCCCGAGGCGGCGGTGCGCGGCCCAATAGCTGCTGTGCGAAATGGCGACCGTATCATCATCGACATCCCCAACCATCGCCTTGATCTGGACGTTCCGGCGGATGAGGTGGCTCGCCGGTTGGCCGAACTGCCCGAGTTCGAACCCAAGGTCAAGGGCGGCTATCTGCGACGCTACGCCAGGCTGGTGACGTCGGCCAGCTCTGGGGCAGTGTTTACCGAATAGTTTGAAATGCCTTGCTGCGGCGAGTGGTGCGCCGTTTATGTCTAGGAGGGGAACTGTATGAAATTGAATGGAGCGCAAATCCTTTGGGAAAGCCTGGTGCGCGAGGGGGTAGACACCGTTTTCGGTATCACTGGCGGTCAGATTATGCCTGTGTATCACGAATTGGTGAACTATCCCATTCGACACATCACCGTACGCCATGAGCAAGGCGCTGCCCACGCTGCCGATGGCTATGCGCGGGCTAGTGGCAGAGTCGGTGTCTGCCTGGCAACGTCAGGCCCCGGCGCAACCAACCTTGTTACTGGAATTGCCACCGCGCAGATGGACTCGTCGCCGTTGGTAGCCATTACCGGCCAGGTGCCTAGTTCCATTTTGGGGACCGATGCTTTTCAAGAGGTTGATATAACGGGCATCGTCATGCCCATCACCAAGCATGTCTATCTGGTCACCGATCCGGGCGAGTTGGCGCAGGCAGTGAAAGAGGCTTTTCACATCGCCCGCTCTGGTCGCCCTGGGGCCGTGCTGATTGACATTACCAAAGACGCGCAGGTGGGCGAGGCCGAGTTCGAGTATCCCGCAGAGGTGGACTTGCCGGGGTACAAGCCACACTTGCAGGGGAATGAACGGCAGATACGGCAGGCCGCCGAGATGATCGGGCAGGCCAGGCGGCCGCTGCTCGTGGTTGGACGCGGGGTGCTGGCCGCTCAGGCGGAGGGGCTGCTGTGCGCCCTGGCGGAAAAGGCCCAGGTCCCCGTCGTGACGACGCTGTTGGGCAAGAGCGTCCTCCCGGAGACGCATCCCCTGTGCCTGGGAATGGGGGGGATGCATGGCGAGGTGGCCAGCAACATGGCGATGCAAAAGGCCGATTTGATCATCGGTATC
>JAAYXX010000427.1 GCA_012515695.1 Chloroflexota bacterium | reverse complement strand
TACTATATCGCCGCTTTTTCACCGCACGTGATTGACATCGAGCTGGTGGACAAGGGGCTGCACAATGATTCGGACGTGCTGCGCGCCGAGTTGCAGCGCCGCCTGGACGCCGTCGAGCCGGACAAGTACGGCGCTGTCCTGCTGGGCTATGGCCTGTGCAACAACTCGATCGTGGGGCTGACCTGCCCGCACACGCAAATGGTGCTGCCCCGAGCGCACGATTGCATCACCCTCTACCTCGGCTCCGGCGAGCGTTACAGCGCCGAGTTTCGCCGCAACCCCGGCACCTATTGGTACACGCCCGACTATATGGAGCGCGGCGGGGCTGCGTCTGACAAGGTGCCGCTGGGGGCCAGCGCCGGCGATGCCGACATGGACGCCGTCTATCAGGAATATGTGGAAAAGTACGGCCAGGATAACGCCGATTACCTGATGGAAGTGATGGGAGCGTGGCAAAAGCATTATAACCGGGCGGCCTACATCGAGACGCAGGAGATCCGCCTGCCCGACTATTCGCCCCAGGTGCAAGAGACCGCTGCGCGGCGCGGCTGGACGTTTGAGCGCATGGCGGGCAGCCTGATCCTCTTGCGCGACCTGCTCGAAGGGCGCTGGGACGCCGAGCGCTTTTTGACCGTGCCCCCCGGCCAGACCATCACCCCCACGTATGATGGCCGCATCATCGGCGCTTGCTGCAAAGAATAGCAACCAACGGCCTACCACCGCTTCCAAACAGGGCGGATAATCGTGTATACTGGACACGGCGCTCGCATTGATCGCGGCGCCGTGTTTTGTTGCCTGCCTGTGGCGGGCGGCTGTTCTGTGGTAGCATGGGAGCGTCTCGCGGTTAACGGTTGCCGCGATCTGCGCGGCTATTCTCGCAAGGTTCATCACACACAAAGGAGCGTCACACTCATGTACTGGAGAGAGGTTGTTGCCAGCCTGTACGCCTGGGACCTGCTAGACGAGGGCGTGGAGCCGATTTTGGACGTATTGGAGCGAGAGACACGGACCAACTCGACCTATCTGGTGGCGTTGATGCACGACGAGAAGCGGCCCCTGACCGACTTTTATTACCCCCACAATCCCCGGCGCAAGGTATACTGGACGGAGGACTCGCGGGCCTACTGGATACCCACCCCCGACGCTTATCGAAACAGCCGCATCAAGCCCCGCCTCACGGACAACCCAGAGCTACAGGGACGCGACTGGCTGCAAGAGCTGGTTGTCGCTTCGCGCCGCCGGGGGATGACGGTGGGCGCCGAGCTATCGCACACGTGGATAGACAAAGAGCGCGCAAAGGGAGAACTGGCGGACTGCATCCAGCAGGATATCTACGGGCAGCCTTTCGGCCAGCAAATCTGCTTCAACAACCCCGACGTGCGGGCCTATGGCATCGCGCTGTATACCGACCTGGCCGCCCACTATGACCTGGACTTTATCCAGACCTGCGTGATCGGCTTTCACCCTGCCCGCCACAACCCCTGGGCAGGCGCGGGGGCGTCAGAAGTGCAGCGGCTGATCGGGCTGACGCTGGGCGGCTGCTTTTGTCCGCGCTGCCAGGCGGCTGCGGAAGCGCGGGGCCTGGACTGGGGCGCGCTGGTTTCCCGGCTGCGTTGGATCGCCGACGGGTACAACCACTATAACCACAAGCAAGCGTTTGAACTCAACCTGCTGCGGAACAGCGACACCACCGCCACGGCCCTGCTGGCCGAGATACCGGAACTGTACGCATTTATCAAGTTCAGGGTGGACTCGCTGACCTCCTTCTATCAGGAGATTTACGAGGCAGTCCACGCCGTCAGGCAGGGCATTGACGTGCGGCTGAACCATTTTGCCCAATACCCCGAATTGATGGGACTGAACCTCAAGGGGGTGGCCCCGTTCGTAGACTCGGTGCGCTCCTCGGATTATGCCGAGCAGTCGGGCGACCCGGCGCGCATGGAGGCCAAACGGGCCTATCTGCACGGCATTCGGCGGGCCATCGGGGTGGATAAATACTTTTTGTCGGCCATATCCCCTCGGCCCAAGGCCACGCCAGAGCTGGTCAAGCAGGGCATCCTGATCTCGGCCCAATGTGGCGCGGACGCGCTGACTATCGGCCACTATGATGGGGCGTGGATGAACTGCCTGCGGGCCATCAAGGAAGGGCTGGACGAAGCGGGCATCGAAATCCGGCGAGACGCGCCCGTTTGCGGTGGCGGCAAATAGTAGCCGCGGCATCTTGCCGCGCGGAAGCCAGCAAGGATGCTCAATGGCGCTAACATTTGATTGTCACGGCCAGCAGATTCTCCTCACCACCCTCACCCCCGGCTGTACCCAGCCGCCCGGCACGCATGCCGGTGGCATATTGCCGCGCTTACCGCCTTCTCCCCCCGGGAGAAAGCGGCATGTATGCCGGTGCCCGAAGGGCGGATGAGGGCAACCCCGATCTTGCTCCAGCACTTGATCCGCGAAAAGTTGGTACCATTGAGCAAGGATGCTGGCGGTCCATGTTGCTGCCGCGGCTGCTTAGACAAACGGAACCATCGGCATGGGCGGGGGAATGGCCCCGCTCTTGCCGCGATAGACCCGCGCCTTGTCCAGAGCATAGGCGCGCACGGCGTCCAATAATTCGCGCCCCTGGCCCGTCGTTCGCAGAGGCATGGCCGGGGTATAGTTGTCATAGAACTGGGCGGCCACGTCCAGCGGGATGTCCAGCCGGGCATAGACCCACGCCAGCAATTCGCCATATAGCGCAACCTGGCGGAACTCGCCGAACGAGGTGGTCGGCTGGCCGTCCCAGGTGTAGCGGCGCACTTCCGCCAGAATAGTCCCGGCCAGCACCCCCTCCACCACGGTGACGGTCTCTGGCCCATAGTGCCAATAGTCCGCGGGGGAAAGGGTCTCCAATTGCGGCTGAAGGTCGACGAACAGGCGCTGGGCCGCCCGGCGACCATACACCTTGTAGCCACTGCTCAGGTCGGGCACAGCCCCCTCGGCGCAATGGCGCAAGTTGAGCGCCCGCCCCTCCCGCGCCAGGGCATAGGCCAGCGCGTCCAGCGTGACGCGATCCAGCAGGGCTTCTAGCTCGCCGCGCACCCAGCCCATCGGGCGGTGACGGCTGCGGCGCGCGCCAATCACGATCAGGTCGGTGTGGGCGTAGGCCCGCGCCAGATAATCGGCAACCCGCACCAACGGCGGGATGTCCGCGGCCATGTGGTCGCCGTCTCCATCGCGGACGGCGATATACTGCACGTCAGGGCTGGCCGCCAACAAAGCGCCCACACCCTCTTTGAGGGCCGCCAGCTTGCCCCGGTTTTCGGGCAGCGGCAGGCTGTGAAAAGTCGCCCCTTGTTCCGCCAGCAGTCGTTGGCGCAACGGTTCCAGCAGGCTGGCCGTGCGGGGGTCGCCATCCACCACTACCCAAACGTTCCCCAGCGGCACATAGTGGTGAGTATCGCCCAGGGTCATCCAGAGCAACCGGCTGACCATCTCGTCGGACGGGGTAGCAGAGAAATAGGCAGGGATGACCACGCCGGTCACGCGGGCCAGCGCGGCTTGATCGGTCCAGTGTTCCAACAATAGCCTCCCAGCAGATAGTAGGGTAGAGAGTGGCACAAAGGCCGGGGGCTGTCAAATGGTCGCCCGTGCGGCATCTGGCAAGGGGTGGCGCGTGAACCCGTGGGCCTGACGGCGGCGTCGCGTCGCCTATGCCTGCGTCTCGTGCGGCTCCTCTTCCTCGCCGCCAGCGACAGGCAGCCAGGCGCGGCCATCCTGGGCCAGCAAAGCGTCCGCCTCCGCTGGTCCCTCGCTGTGCTGCGGATAGATATGCAGAGCAGGGGACGGCTGTAGCAGGGGGGCCACAATAGACCAGGCCATCTCGATCTCGTCGCTACGGGCAAACAGGGCGGCATCCCCCTGGATAGCATCCAGCAGCAGCCGCTCATAGGCGTCGGGCAGGGCCAACTCGCCATATTTCGGGGCATAATGAAAAGCCAGCTTCACCGGGTCGGCCCGCATCCCCGCGCCCGGCACTTTGGTCACCAGGGTCATGTGGACGCCCTCGTTAGGCTGGATGAACAACGAAATGCGGTTGGCGGGCAAGTCTACATTCTCCGGGAACAGCAGATGGGGCACGTCCTTGAATTGCAGGGTGATCTCGGTGCATTTGCCTATCAGAGACTTGCCGGAGCGCAGGTAAAAGGGCACGCCCTGCCAGCGCCAGTT
>JAAYXX010000426.1 GCA_012515695.1 Chloroflexota bacterium | reverse complement strand
GAAACTGGGTTGAGCTCGGTCACTATGGACTCCTGAATGCTGGAGAGCGCGTTCCAGCCACAACACTGACCACAGGATTCCCAGTGGTGATCCCCGTTGCTCTGAGTTTTCGTCTACTTGGCATAGGAGTCTGGCAGGCTCGACTCCCCATCGTGCTGTTCGGGGTCGCGGCCGTTTGCGGTCTGTATTCCTTGGGGCGTTGTCTCTTTGATCAACGGGTAGGCCTAGGTGCAGTGGCCATTTCGCTTCTTCTGCCATTGCTGGGCGAGACGCATCCAATCCTGATGAGCCGCCAGGTGCTGGGCGAGGTACCCATGCTGTGCTTCCTAGTATGGGGAATTGTTGCGCTGTTCGGGAACGCCCGCGGGAAGCCACTCGGGATAGGCATTGCGGCCATCCTGTTCGCGCTTGCCCTTCACACCAAGGCACAGGCATTGCCCTTTCTTCTGCTCTCACTGTTAGCCTCCGCAGCGATGGCCTTCCACCGCGGCGATCGCTGCACCGCCCGCTCACTCGCTTGGTGTATAGCGCTGACAGTGTTCGCAGCCGCACTGATCATGTGTGTGCAGCGATCCATCGTCTCCAGTCGAGGCCAATTGGCTACCGCCGGTCAGGATCCCTACAACATGGTACGAGACATCGATGCGGTACTGACGCTGGTCGTGACCCCTTCCCCAGTGGCCCGATTGAGAGCTGTAGTCTTTCTGCTTGTGACGGGCATACCGACGATCGTAGGGATTCTCGCTCACGTACCCGGACTCAATCACAGATCAGAAGACACCGTCCCAACGAGTATCGGGCACTACATGGTGTGGACTCTCACTAGCAGCTGGCTCGTGTGGTTTCTTTTCGTCTCCATCGCCTACCTGCGGTACATCTTTCCCATCTTGTTCATCGGAAGCATCTTTGTCGCAGCTACCATAGGCCGCCTAGCCCACGGCGACGGCCCACCCGCTCTCTTCCATCACGCGGCCAGAAGTCTGCGCACATGGCCCCCAACACGCTCTGGGTTAGCTAGTGTGCTGCTGACTGTGGTTCTCTCCGCAACCGCCATCGCAAACGTGTCGATTGTAGCAAGAATGTCCACAGATGCAGACGACCTAGGCTTGACCGATACGGCCAGTCTCGTCAACGAGCATACGCCTCCATCGGCCACCATCGAAACCTACGAGAGCGAGCTCTTCTTCCTCCTCGACCGCCCCTACCATTACCCCCCTGACGAGGTCCAGCACCGTCTCAACCGTCGCACTTTCCTCGGGCAGGACATCCCCATCGAGTATGACGCCCTCACCGCCGACCCCGACTATCTCATCGTCGGCGACATGGCCCGCATGTGGCATCTATACGACGATGTCCTGTCAACCGGCGCTTTCCGCCCCCTTGAGACCATCGGTCGCTACGAGATCTACGAGCGGTTTCGTTAGCCCCCCCCAACGCCAAACCGCCCCCGCGTGCCTACGCACACGGGGGCGGTCGTCTCCTGCCGTCGTTTCTACAGGTGGCGCACCAGCTCCTGGCCCTGGCCCAGCACCTCGTCCACCACCGGCATCCAGTCGGCGATGGGGATCTCTTGCGGGCAGTGCTCCTCGCACACCCGGCACTGGAT
>JAAYXX010000053.1 GCA_012515695.1 Chloroflexota bacterium | reverse complement strand
CGCACCATCGAGCTTGATCCGGATAACGCCACGGCCTATGCAGCACGGGGCCTCGTTCATTATGCGCAAGGGAACAATGAGGAAGCCATCTCGGACTATTCCAAAGCGATTCAGATAGATCCCGACAACGCCACGGCCTACCAGAATCGCGGTCTGGTGCACTATGACGAGGGAGCAACAGACCAAGCTATTCAGGACTATACCCAGGCCCTGGAGTTGGAACCGGAGCTGGTTGGAATGTACTATAACCGAGGACTGGCTTACTATGTCTCCGGCCAGACAGAGGCCGCCAAAGCAGACCTGCAAAAGTTCTTGGAGTTGAGTGACGACGAGTACGGGCGTGAAAAGGCCAATACCTTGCTCAAGGACCTGGAAAGGCGATAGCCCCAGCCCCAGTCGATCACCCACAACCCAGCACGACTACTGACTTGCTATTATGCGCTTTTATCCAGTTTAGGGTATCCATTGCTTTTTGTAACAGCGGCATACACTGGTATAGGGACAAATTGGCACATCAGGGGCTAGATGCTATAATGTCCCTATCGGTATCGCGCTATCAGCCATTGAGCGCAGCACGATCAGGCGAGTGATACGGCGTTTATGTTACCAAACGACTTGGCTCATACTCCACAGGAGAGCAGCGACCGCTCAGCGCAGGACATCCACACGCGATTGGACTGCGGCATTGCCGCCGCCCGCCAGGGCCAGCGCCAACGAGCGCAAAGGTATTTCGAGGCTGTTCTGGCCGTCGATAAGGATAATGAGGATGCCTGGCTGTGGTTGGCCTCCATGACCGAGGACCACGGCCTCGCCCGCGCCATGTATGAACGCATCCTCGCCGTACATCCCTCCAGTCTGCGCGCTCAGGCCGGCCTTCGTTGGTTGGATCGAGCATCCTCCAGGGTCTCCCAACCAGCAACTCCCGCCTGGCAAGAGGAATCTCCGCCCGCAGACCAGCCCTCACCCGCCGACCAGAACCGCGCTGACACCGCCCAGACAGCGCAGCCCGACGAGCAGAATGGCGATCCGGAAAATGGGGCAGCCCTATTTATCCCCCCGTGGGAACTCGATGCCGTCATCCCAACGCCCGGGTGCCCAGCCGCGCCCGCTCCAGCCCCCGTCACGCCGGACGTCACTCGCGCCACCGATGCTGCGCCTCCCTTGCGCGAGCAGCAAACGTCATCGGAGCAAGCGGCCCCCTCTGACGGTACCACTCTGCCAGAGACCGAACGCACATTCCGAGGATATGACCATCTACAAGACGATCAGGACTGGGAAGAGCCAACCGTCCTTCCCAGCACTAGCCAAGGCCCGGATAGCGATTTGCCTCTTGCGCAATCCGAACAGACTGCATCCGCATCGTTTGGAACCATACCGAATATGATAGAACACGAGTCCGAGGTCCGTGATATGCCCACAGAACCGACCGCAAGCGAACCCGATACGCCGCCGGCAGCAACGTCTCCGGCGTTGCCCGAAACGCCCCTGAGCGAGTCACCAGTCGCCTACCAGCCCATTGTCGGCTCCCAAATGAAAAAGGTATCGCGCGAGCGCCTGGTCCGCGATACCACCATGCTAGGCATGCTTCTGGTTCTCGTCGCCGGGGCGCTTGCCCTGGGTCTCATCGTAAGCAGTCCATCGCAGGCCGAGCGCGTGCGCGTGGCGTTGGGTGTCTTTACCGATACCCCCACGCCTACATCCACGCCCACCATCACGCTGACACCAACGCCCACCTCTACCCCAACCACGACGCCGACATTCACGCCCAGCCCGACGTTTACGCCGACGAACACGCCGACTCCGGCACCTACGCCTACGCCCGACTGGCTGACCAGCAAATACTTGCCGCTGCCTCTCGACGAGAAGTGGATTGAGGTGGACCTATCGGAGCAATTCCTCACCGCTTACGATGGTACGGAGGTGGTATTCACCGCCATCGTCTCCACCGGACGCGCCAACACACCCACGGTGCAGGGCAAGTTCCGCATCCAGCGCAAGCTGGACTCACAGCTCATGGCTGGCCCCGGCTACTATCTGCCCAATGTGCCTTGGGTCATGTATTTCTACGGAGGCTTTGCCCTGCATGGGGCCTACTGGCACGAAAAGTGGGGTACCCCCACCAGCCACGGCTGCGTCAACCTGAAAATCGAAGACGCCAAATGGCTATATGACTGGGCTGACCCACAGGTGCCAGAGGGACAGACAACCTACAACGCTACGGCGGCCAACCCAGGCACGTGGGTGCTCATCCACGAATAAAAGCCGCGCAGCGAGTGCCCGCGATGGGAGCTTACCATAACTTGCGACCACGCGGGGAATATGTTATACTTTTTTGGATACAGCAAGCGCTTTTGCGCCATTAGCATCGAACAAGGCCAGGTTTCTCACGTGTCCCAACTATCCCTACCCGGACTAATCGACGCCCATGTGCACCTGCGCGAACCCGGAGG
>JAAYXX010000425.1 GCA_012515695.1 Chloroflexota bacterium | reverse complement strand
CGGCTGGAACGAAGAGCGCTGTGCCAGTTTCATGGACCGGTACCCCAACACAGAGGTCGAGTTCCGCCCCGTCGTGGCCGGAGGCCAGCAAGATTCCTACGCCAAGATGTACGCCCAATTCGCCGCCGGAGACCTGGGCGATGTCTGCGCGTTTGACCCCTCGCATTTCCACTTCTGGCGGGCCATTGACAAAAAGATCATCATCCCCATTGATGACCTGATTGCTGCCGAGAATCTGGACCTGAGCCAGTGGTTCCCGCAGTTCATCGAAATGCAGCGTTACAAAGGTAGCCTCTGGGGCCTGCCTAGCTGGGGCTGGGCCGGGTATGACTGCATGGTCATCAACTCCAAGGTCTGGGAAGCAGCCGGGGAAACCGTGCCCGACCCCAAAGGCTATGACACGAGCATGGATCAGATCACCGAGTGGGCGCGCAAGTTCCACAAAGAAGGCGATCAGTGGGGCATCGGCCTGGGGTTCGCCGAGAACCATGTGGCGGTAATTGCGCGTATTTGGGGCGGCGATCTGATCAACGAAGACGGGACCAAGTGTCTGCTGCTGGAAGACGGGTCCGTCGAGGCCATGAAGTGGTGCTACCAGCTAGCCGTTGAGGAACAGCTCGTGCCATCCGGCCAAGACCTGAACCCCGGCGGCCCTGCTGCCCTGAGCGCGGGCAAGCTGGTCATGCTCCATAGTGGTTCGCTGGATGTGCTCAACGCCAAGAAGGGAATCCTTGACCCCGAGCAGGTCGCAATCAGCCAGATTCTCTTCCCCAAGCGGCCAGACGGCAAGATTCCCTCACAGTTGCGCGGTGGCACCTGGAATATCTGCTCGCTCTCCAAGAACGTGCCCGTAGCGTGGGAGTTTATCAAGCACATCACCAGCACCGAAGGCTGCGCTTCGTTCAACCTGGTCAGCAACAACTTTGGCCTGGTACGCCCGGATGTCATCCCTGTGCTCAAGGCCAAAGACCCCACCTACGATTGGTTCGAGGCCAACGTCATGAATGGCATGAACATCTGCGCCCCGGCCAACTCTCGCGGTCGCGAGTACACCGACGCCGTCCTTCAATATGGCACCAAGCTCATGGACAAGTATAACCCGATGCCCTTTGAGCAAGGGCTGCAGGAATGGAACGACGCCATCCAAAAAGTCCTGGATATGGACCCTGCGTAAGTCGCAACTGCGGGCCGAGTCAACACGAGACTCGGCCCGCGCTCAGCTACCCGCAGCAAACTCGCTACCTACGAGTTGACCGCAAGGAGAGGTGTTATGACCGCTACTGCACAAGACGCTATCGTCCATGCCCGGCGCAGAGGCTCGCCCCAGCGAAGACGGAACAATTTCTACGGCTATCTCTTTCTGGCTCCCTGGTTGATCGGGTTCTTTGGGTTGTTCCTCGGCCCTGGCATCGCTTCGCTCTATTTCAGCTTTAACCAATACGATGTCATCAGCCCTCCCAAGTGGATAGGGTTCGATAACTATGTCAGGATGTTCACAGACGACGAGCTGTTCTGGCCGTCTATGGGCCGCACGCTATACTATACCGTGCTCGCTGTGCCCCTGGGCGTGTTCGGCTCGATGGTGCTCGCAATCCTGCTGAATACCAAGGTCAAGGGCGTGACCGTCTTTCGCACGCTGTTCTTTATGCCCTCCCTGGTCCCCCTGATCTCGGCTGTCGTCCTCTGGACGTGGTTGCTCAACGCGGACTATGGCATCGTCAACCAGGGATTGCGCTCACTCGGCATTGACCCTCCCGGCTGGTTTTCGGACCGCAAATGGGCCATCCCCTCGTTGATTGCGATGGGGTTGTGGGGCGGCATCGGCGGCACGCGCATGATCATCTTCCTGGCGGG
>JAAYXX010000424.1 GCA_012515695.1 Chloroflexota bacterium | reverse complement strand
GTGCCCATTTTGGAAGATGACCCCTACGGGGCGCTGCGCTTTGATGGGGACCCCCTGCCGCCGCTGGTGCGTCTGGATATGGAGCGATTCCCAGAGAACGCGGCCACGGGCAGCTATGTGCGGGGGAACGTGATCTATTTGAACACCTTTTCCAAGACGCTGGCCCCTGGCTTTCGGGTGGCGTGGGCTGTTTGCCCGCCAGAGGTTGCCCAGCAATTTGTGATGGCCAAGCAAGGCTCGGACCTGCACTCGAACGCGCTGGCCCAGACGATAGCCTACGAGTTTATGCGGCGTGGCTGGCTCCCCGCGCAGATTCAGCGCATCCGTGACACGTATTTGGAGCGGCGCAACGCCATGATCGCCGCCATTGACGAGTTTTTCCCGGCAGGGGTCAAGCACACCCGGCCAGATGGCGGGTTGTTCCTGTGGGTAACGCTGCCGGAGGGGATGGATGCCGTGGAACTGTTGCAAGACGCGGCGCGCAACAAGGTGGCCTTTGTGCCAGGCGGCCCCTTCTTTGTGGACGGAACCGGTCAGAACACCCTGCGGCTTTCCTTCGCCACTATGCCGCCCGAAACCATTCGAGAGGGTATTCGTCGCCTTGGTGCGGTCATCGAGGCCCACATGCCGTAAAAGAGCAAGCGCGCCAGGATGGCGCGCTTTTCATTTTCTCCCAGGAGGCGAGGGCGGCATGTATGCCGGTGGCATATATGCCGCTCGGCTGAAAGCCGCACTTGCTCGCCTTCTCCCCCCGGGAGAAGGCGGCATACTGCCGAGCGGCAGGTATGCCGGTGCCCGGAGGGGCGGATGAGGGGGCTTGGCGTTCGCCTTCTGGACCGCCGCCATCCTTGGCGGCTTGATATCATAGCCGGCTGGAAGCCGGCGGTCCGCACATGCTCCTCACCCCTGGCTCTTATGGGGCTTGGGGCGGTTGCGGGTTCTCCCGTTCTATGCCAGCGGCTCCACCGCCACGCCTGCCGCTGCCAGCGCGCGATGGTACGCCAGGAAATGCTCCACCGGAATGTCCTCAAAGATCGAGTTATCGGTGCCGATGACAAACCCCGGAAAGCCCGCCGCTGCCGCCAGGCACTCTTCCACCAGCCGGGGTAGCTCCTCTAGCGGCCCGGCGTGCACCACGTCGCAATTCACGTTGCCCCACAGCGACAGCCGATCCCCATACTGCGCGATGATGGCGCGCAGGTCGTTCAGCCCGTACTCGATAGATTGATAGGCCGCTATCCCGCAGGCGATAATGTCGTCCAGCACAGGCGTGATGATCCCGTCGGAGTGAAAAACGATCTGCACGCCCGCCTGCACCAACGGTTCCAGAATGCGCCGATAGCCGGGGATAATCAATTCGCGGAACAGGGCGGGCGAGATGAACATTCCCCCGTTACCCGATATGTCATCGCTGAACATGATCGCTTCCAGGCCGCAATCCGCCAGTGCCTCGGCGCAGCGCCGTTGGCGCTCTACCGTGCGCTCCAGGATCAGCTCGGCAAACTCGCGCTCGGAGTATAGGGCGGTCATCAGCGTTTCAAAGCCGGTGGTGCGCCATGCATAGCAAAGCGTGCCCCCCAGTTGCGCCATCGCCACCACTCCCGCCTCCTGACAGTCGGCAATGGCCTGGCGTATTTCGGCGGTCTCTGCCGCCGTAACGCCCTCCATCGCCAACCCGCCGCGCACGATCATCGTTTCCACCTTGGCGGGCGTGTCCACCTGATCCCCGTCCGGCGTGGTGAAAATGCTGCCATACCAGAAGGGTTTGATCAACCCCCGCCCTACCTGCAAGGCAAGCTCCAGTTCATCCCGATAGCTGAACGTGTTGCTCGCCCGACCGTAAAATTTGGTCACGAATCCCTGGTCAAAGTGCATCTCGCCGTAGGGCACCAGCCCCGTGGTGTTCTCGCGGCGCAGCGCCTGGCGCAACAAATCCCCTTTGCCTCGTCGCCTGGTCATACCAGCTTCCTTTCTGCTCAGAATCGAGGGTGGCCGATGGCTTGCCCGCAATATAGCGCCGCCAGCATAGCAAAAGGGCGTGGCGCTCGTCAAATGGCGAAATCCGATCCTCGCGCCAGGGCG
>JAAYXX010000423.1 GCA_012515695.1 Chloroflexota bacterium | reverse complement strand
CCGATCCTCCATAATGGCAACGTCCATCCCTTCTTCCACGAATGCCTTCAGACCAGCCACATCGTACACGCCCGGCCCCAACCCAGAGGCGCGCATGGCGTCGCTGACCAGGCACAGCTTCTCCGGTCCTTTCATACGAAAGGCGATCTTCATCAAGCTGCTGGGCAGGTGATAGCCGTCTGCGATGATCTCGGTGGTCAGGCCATCTTCGACCAACGCAGCCTCCAACATACCCGCATGACGCTTGGGGCCGATGCGTCGCACGGTGGACATGGTGCTCCACAAATGGGTGATGTGCCGCAGGCCCACGTTCATGGCCGCGCACACCTCTTCATACAGGGCATCCGAGTGCCCGCCTGAAACCAACACCCCCCGCTGGGCAAGGTGCGCGATGATCTCCAGCGCCCCCTCGTTCTCTGGGGCCAGGGTTACGCGCCGCAGGTCGCCGATATAGCTGTAGAGCCTGGCCCGCTCGGCCTCGGTGGGCATACGCAGCAGGTCGGGATGGTGAGCGCCGCGCTGGGTCAGGGAAAAGAACGGCCCTTCCATGTGTATACCCAATACCCGCGCCTCGCCTGGATGGGGCTGGCGCATGACCTCGCGAATGCAATCAAACGCCCGCCAGATTTCGGGCAGCGGCGCGCTGGCCGTGGAGGGGAGCAGGCTGGTCGTGCCCGCCCGCAGATGCCGCCGCGCCACGGCGCGCACCGCTTCAACGGTGCCGTCTGTGGCGTCTCCTCCGTCGCCGCCGTGCAGGTGAATGTCTACCAAACCGGGGCAGACGATCTGCCGCCGGGCATCCAGGCGCTCGACGTCCTCTGGCAGTGGTACCTGGGGCGGGCTGCCCACCGCCACAATGCGCCCCTGGTCCATCAGCACAACGCCATCGGGGATCAGGCGCGTGGGAGTATAGACGGTGCCGTTCACAATTGCTTTCATGGGTTTGCTTTCTAGCTGAACTATTGGTGGCGCACGCTCTTAGGCATGGAGCCGTCCTGCAATCAAGACGGCTCCATGAACAAACTCTGTCGGTGAAATGATGCTACTGCTGTTTGCCTTCTTGGGCCGCCTGCATCTTTTCGACCTGCGCGTTATAGTCGGCCTGCACCTTGTCTACCTCCTCCTGAGAGAACAGCCCCGCAGCCTGTAGCACCTTGGCGACAAACAGCGGCTCGGGCGCGGCCCCTTCCACGTGGACGCTTTCGTTGATAACTGTGCGCGGCACGCCGTACACCTGATACTTGTTCGCCAGATGCGGGAACTCGGTAGACTCGACCATATCCGCGCGGATTTTGTCGCTGGCAATCGCCAGGCTATGCCCCATACGCACCGCCGCCGGGCAATACGGGCAGGTCGGCGTGACAAACACCTGGATATGCACCGGCTCCTTGAGGCCCTTTAGTGCCTCGAGCGTCTGGTCCGATAGCTCGGCTTTGCCCCGCGACACGTCTACAATGTCCTCGATCAGCGAGGTAAACTCGTATCCTGACGGAATCCCATAGAACCGGATGCCATAATCCTTCTCGCCACGTATGACGGTGGCGGGGATTTTGTCGATCCAGTACTGCTCGGCGACCTCCTTGTCGGTGATAAAGTTGAACACTTCGAGCGTGATCTTGTCCGACAAGGCCGCTACCTCTTGCAGGATTTGCTCCGTCTCTCTGCAAAACTGGCAGGCAATCGTCTGCGTGAAAAAAGTAAGCGTCACCGGCGATTGCAGATTCTTTTTGAAATGATTCTCTAGAAATTGGCGATCCTTGTCACTGAGAAGCGGCATTTCGTACTCCTTTCCTATTCCTCGATAGCCGCCTTCTGTGTGTTGATAGCATGGATGTCGCGCGGGTCGAACTTGGCGCGGCGGCCATATGTATACAGCCCATTCACTTCTTGCTCAATATCATAGAGCTGCGTGTAGCAAAACGCGCACATGCGCGGATGTCGCAGCAACGTCTCGGTCAGGGCGCGATAGCGGGCCAGGAACTCTTGCGGCGACCTGGGCCGCCCCTCGACGCCGCCATATCCCCAGCCCTGGGTGTCCTCCTGCCCCGGATTCCACCAGATGCCGCCGTACTCGCTGACAAAGTAGGGCTGGCCGCCATAGGGCGCGTCCACCTGGGGGAAATTGCGGAACGGCTCGCCGCCCTCGCCAAAGGCGTTATAGCGCGCCGCGAACGTTTCGGGGTCCTGGTTATAGTCGTGCACGTCATAGATGTCCGTCTCGACGTGGACATACCCGCTGGTATCAATCACTGGCCGGGTGTGGTCAATGGCCTTGGTGGCCTGATAGATGCCATGCACCACACGCGGGTCCTGGTCGCGCTGGGTCTCGTTAAAGGGACACCAGCCCACAATGGAGGGGTGGCTGTAATCCCGTCGCAGCGCCTCTAGCCATTGGGGCAGCATATAGGCCAGCGCCTCCGGGCGGCTGATGTCCATCCCCCAGTTGGGGAACTCGCCCCACACCAGATAGCCCAGCCGGTCCGCCCAATACAGAAAGCGCGGCTCGAATACCTTTTCGTGCAGGCGCGCGCCGTTGAACCCCAACCCCTGAGAGATGACCACGTCGTTACGCAACGCCTCGTCGGTGGGCGCGGTGTAGATGCCATCGGGGTAAAAGCCCTGGTCGAGCACCAGCCGTTGGTAGACCGGCGCACCGTTCAACAAGATGGCCCTATCGGTCAGGGCCAGGGAGCGCATACCGAAATAGCTGCCCACCTGGTCACGACTGCCGTTTTGCGCCTCCAGAGTTAGCTCCAGGTCGTACAGGGTGGGGTGGCCGGGCGCCCACGTCTGCACCTCGCGCAGGGGCAACACCAGCCGCGCCTGCTGGCCAACAAAGGCGTTTTGCGCCTCCCCGACGGGCTGCCCCTCCAGGGTGGCCCGCGCCTTCAGCGTGCCCCGCGTGGGGCTGCCGCTCACCGTCGCCTCGACGATCAGCCGCCCGCCTTCCAGGTCGGGGGTCAGGCGCAGGCCGCCGATATACGTCTGGGGCACTGCCTCCAGCCACACCGTCTGCCAGATGCCCGTAGTGCGCGTGTAGACGCAGCCGTAGGAGGCATATTGCGGCGACTGCTTGCCTGTGGCCGTTAGCGGGGAGCGGTTATCATCCTGAGCGAACACAGTTACAACGTTCCCGCCTCTGGCGAGCAGCGGGGTAATGTCGCAGGAAAAGGGAGTATAGCCGCCGATGTGCGTGGCAGCCTGCTGGCCGTTCACCCACACGGTGGCGTCGTGGTCCACTGCGCCAAAATGCAACAGCACCCGCCGCCCTTCCCAGGCCGCAGGCACATCTATTTCCCGCCGATACCAGACGCCGGGGTGGAAATCCACATCGCCGATGCCGGACAAAGAACTTTCGGGGCAAAAAGGCACGATAATCTCATCCGCCAACCGGTCAGCATGGGCGAGTCCCCGCCCAATGCCGCTGAGGTTCGGGTCAAAGGCAAACTCCCATTTGCCGTTGAGATTGAGCCAATCGGGCCGGGTGCATTGCGGACGCGGATATTCGGGGCGTGGCTGCTCCATGATCGTTTACTCCTTCTTCGTGCATCCGAGTGCGCTCGGATGGCGGTGATTGTTTTGGGGATGATGATAGAGCGCGATGGAGTGCCTGCCAGGCGGAGGCCCGCCTAGCCTATCAGCCTGTTCATTGTATTGCGCTGCCCGGCGACTGTCAATCAAATAAATGCACCGGGGTGTTTCGAGACATTTGGGCAGGCGCCAATGACCCAGCACTGCAAGTGCCGGGCTGGCTTAAGAAAAAGTGCCAAGTGCACTAGAAACTATTTAACCCGTTAAAACGGGTTTCCTTTTTCAGCAGCCTGGGACATTCAGTCCCAGGCGAGGCTGTTGCCGAACTATTTTTATAACTGCATTATGCCGCTGGCGGGGCTAAACACCCTCCCCCCGTGGAATGGGATTGGACCGCCGCCATCCTTGGCGGCTTATATCATGCCGGCTGGAAGCCGGCGGTCCAATTAGCGCGCCAGAATGGCGCGGCTACCGACTCTCTCCCCCTCTCCAAATCTGGAGAGAGGGCAGGGGTGAGGTCTCCCCAGTCCAGGCGGAGCTTGATTTTACAAGATGTGCGTGTATAATGCCCTGGGCAGACCTGCTAGCAAGGCTAGCGCGATTTACGAAACGTTCTATTGGCGGCCCTGGATTCACCGCGCACAGGGGCATGCGGTAACATATAACGATGGCCCACCGCCTGCCCCTCGCAGCAAACAAACTAACAAGGAGTGTATCATGCTTAATCCTACCCCAACTCAAGGCGACACATCCTGGTTCGTCCACGACCGCTTTGGCATGTTCATCCACTGGGGCGCTTATGCCGCAGCAGCCCGGCACGAGTGGGTCAAGAGCACGGAAGAGATCGATGACGCCACCTATCAAAAGTATGTGGATCATTTCGACCCTGACCTCTACGACCCGAAGGAATGGGCGCGTATCGCCAAAGAAGCTGGCATGAAGTACGCCGTCATCACCACCAAACACCACGAGGGCTTTTGCCTGTGGGATAGCGCGCTGACCGATTACAAAGCCACCAATACGCCCGCCGGGCGCGACCTGCTGCGCCCCTGGGTCGAGGCTTTTCGCGCTGAGGGCCTGAAAATAGGCTTCTACTACTCGCTGATCGACTGGCATCATCCCGAGTTTCCCATTGATGGCGTGCACCCTCTGCGAAATCATCCCGACGCGCTAGAGATGAACAAAAAGCGCGACATCCGCAAGTACGCCGAGTACCTGCACGGCCAGACGCGGGAACTGCTGACCAGTTTCGGCAAGGTGGATATTATGTGGTTCGATTTCTCCTACCCGAAACTCGAGTACAAGGGGATGCCCGGCAAAGGCCGCGACGACTGGCAGAGCGAAAAGCTGCTCAAGATGGTGCGCGAGTTGCAGCCCGGCATCATCGTCGACAACCGGCTGGACCTGCCCGACGAGATGGCCGACATTCACACCCCCGAACAGTTCCAGCCCCGTGGCTGGGTACACGTCAACGGCAAGCCGGTTGTGTGGGAGACCTGCCAGACCTTCTCCGGCTCCTGGGGATACTATCGCGACGAATACACCTGGAAAAGCCCGGAGCAGCTCATCCAGATGTTGGTGAACACGGTCTCGTGTGGGGGCAACCTGCTCATGAACGTAGGCCCCACCGCCCGCGGCACGTTTGATGACCGCGCCAAGGCCGCCCTGGGGGTCTATCGCGACTGGATGCGGCTCAATGCCCGCTCGATCTATGGCTGCACGCAGAGCGAGTTTACCGCGCCGCCCGATTGCCGATTCACGCAGAATGGCAATCGGCTTTATCTGCACGTGTTTGCCTGGCCCTTCCGCCATATCCACCTGGATGGGCTGGCGGGCAAGGTCGAATACGCGCAGCTCTGCACGACGCCAGCGAGATCAAGATCGTTGAACACAAGTCGGAGGAACAAGGGGCGGACGCCAACACGCTCACCCTGGAAATCCCGGTACGCAAGCCCGACGTGGTCGTGCCGGTGATCGAGCTTTTCCTGAAATAAGCAGTATATGATAACCCGCCACCTCCCTGCCCTGTTGTGAGTTCAAGGGCGGACAGTAGCTTGAGCGCCTGCCAGGCGCGGCTATCTGTTCGCCTCTGAACCGTTGCGAAAACGGGGCAGGGAGGGCAGGGGGAATACCACCCTACAGCGCCCGCAAACATCCATCAGGAGGGAACCCATGTCCCAAATCCGCCTGGGTCTCATCGGTTGCGGAGGAATGTCGCAGGCCCATCAGGCCCGCTTTCACCAGTTGAGCGAGCGGCTGACCCTGGCCGCCGCGGTGGATGTCGTTGAGGAGCGCGCCCTGGCCGTCAAGCAGGTCTTTCCCGACGCGCAGACGGCCACCGATTACCGGGCCATCCTGGAGCAGGTGGACGCCGTGCTGATCGCGCTCCCCCATCACCTGCACCATCCCGTCGCCCTTGATTGCCTCGCCGCCGGAAAGCACGTCCTGCTGGAAAAGCCTATGGCCCTCAACGAGCGTGAATGCCTGGACTTGATCGCCGCCTCTCGTGCGGCGGATCGCGTGCTGATGGTCGCCTATTGCATGCGCTACCACCCGCTGGTGGCTCGCATGAAGGAACTGCTGGACGAGCGGGCCTATGGCGAGGTCTTTCAGGTGAGCATCTGGACAGAGCAACTCACCACCGCTGCCCCGGACCACTGGTCAGCGAACGCGGCCACACTGGGCGGCGGGCAGCTTTTCAGCCACGGCTGCCACTATATTGACATTCTGCTCTGGTATCTGGGCCGCCCGGTGCAGGGCAGCCACCTGGGGACGAAATCTGGCACCCCCTGGATGGATTGGGAGGGTACCAGCAACGTAACGATCGAGTTTGAGGGGGGCAAGCTGGGCTATCATTTCGGCACCTGGGGCGCGCGCGGCACGCGGCTGGGCTATGCGTTCCACGCCCACTGTAGCGAGGGCACGCTGGAGGCGGACATTTCCCACGGTAAGCTGATCGCCCACGTCGGAGGGAAAGAGCAGCTTTTGCTGGAAGCCGCCCCCGGCAAGCACCTGGAGAACGAAATGGCCCACTTTTTGGATTGCATCGCCACGGGCCGCCGCCCGCTGACGGATGCGCCGGGCAGCTTGCAGGGGTTGCGGGTCATCTGGCGGCTGTACGAAGCCGAGCAGCAGCACACCGTCGCTGACCTGCGTGGGCTGGGCCTGGATCAAATTGACCTGACGCCACAAACAAAGCGGTGGACGGGAGTGCACTAGGCGCGCCTAGTGTCCGCCTTTCCCTCGCCCTTTGGGAGAGGGAGCCAAACGCCTTCTCCCCCTGGGAGAAGGTGCCCCGGAGGGGCGGATGAGGGGGCTTGGGCGCTCCACCCTCACCCTCGGCTCCTACGGAGCCGCTCCCTCTCCCAAAGGGCGAGGGAGCTTGCGGATGAGGGCGTGACTTGCCGATCCCCATTTGCTGGGAGCGAGGTCTACGCCAGCCCCGCCAGGCGTTCCTGCGCCTGTCGCTCTCGCTCCGCTTTGGACAGCGCCACGCGGGCCAGTTCCAGCGCCATGCTCTCCTGCTCCGTGTTGGCCTGCGCCTTGGCTTTGCGTACCCAATCCGCCCGGATCGCCTGCACGCCATGCAGCGCCCCAGCAATGGCCCCGGTCATTGAGGCGATGGTATCCGCGTCGCGTCCGAAATTGGCGCAATACGTCACGCAGCGCTCCAGGTCGCCCTGGGCCAACTGGAACAGCCCCAGCACCAGCGGGATGGTTTCCCGCGAGTCGCACAGGATGCGGCACATGAACGCATCGCCCAGCGCATAGACCGCCGCCCGAAAAGCGCGATACTCTCCATATTGCTGCGCCATCTCCCTGATCTGCGCGATGCGATCCAGCATCTCTCGCCCACTGAGCGGCAGAATGGCCTGCGTGGCCGCCTCTAACACCGACTCGACGGTGGCCGCCGGGTCGAACGCTGCCGCCACTGCCGCCGCCATGCACGCGGCTCCATCCTGGCAAAAGCCCACGTCATGAATATGGATCAACGCGGCCAGATTGTACGCTTGCTGCGCGGCCTGCCGGGGGTTGCAGGCGTTCACAATGCCCACCGGCGAGATGCACATGGCCGAGCTAGAGGAGGGCATGTTCCCCAAAGCCGCCATGCGCGGCACGACCCGACCCACGCCCAGCTTTTGGATGGTATGCACCACCGAGATAAAGAACTTCATGCGCTTCAGGTCGCCCACGTCGTCCCAATGGGCCAGCCAGGTCGCCGCCCAATCGTCCAGCGTGGCATATCCGCCGGTGGAGATCAGGGCCTGGGCGAGAAAATCCTTCATCACCGTGTCGTCGGTGCCCGACCCCTCGAAATCATCCACCCACCCGTAATGCTGCTCGATATAGGCGTAATCCCTGCCCTCTGTAGGCGTGCCCATCGCGTCCCCGATCAGCCCGCCCAACAGGCAACCCAGAGCCTTATCATACAGAGTAGTGCCCCGCAGGTCTGTGCATTCTGACATGATGATCCTTTCGGCAAGATGATGAGCGGCGCCATCTGGCGGCACCAGATGGCGCCCCCGGTCAGCGCAGGGACTCGCGCAAGATGCGCGTCAATTCCATAAAGCGGGGAATATACAGGGCTTCCTGCTGGCGCGGGCGCGGGAGATCAACGACTACCTCCTGGTCAATGCGCCCAGGGCGCGGACTCATGGTCAGCACCCGATCTGACAGGAACACCGCCTCCTGGATATTGTGCGTCACCATCAGCACCGTCTTGCGACGGGCCTGCCAGATACGCAACAGTTCCCAGTTCATGCGCTCGCGGGTCAGCGCGTCCAGCGCGCCGAACGGCTCGTCTAGCAACAACAAGTCCGGATCATACACCAATGCGCGGGCCAGCGCCACCCGCTGGCGCATACCGCCCGACAGATCACGCGGCAACGCATGTCCAAAGTCGGCCAGGTCCACCAGCTCTAGCACCTCGCGGGCGCGCTCCTCCGCCTGCTGGCGTGGCATTCCCTGTAGCTCCAGGGGCAGCATTACGTTATGTAACGCATCGCGCCAGGGCATCAGGTTGGCGTGTTGGAACACAAACCCGATATGCCGAACGGGGCCGGTTAGCGGCTCGCCCCGCAGGCACACCCGCCCACCGGTTGGGGTCGCCAGGCCCGCCAGGATACGCAGCAGCGTAGACTTGCCGCAACCTGACGGGCCGATGATCGAGACAAACTCGTTCACGCCCACGGCAAAGGTCGCGTCGGCCAGCGCCTCTAGCGGATTGTCCGGCGAGGCAAAGGTCATTTGCAGGTGTTCGGCCACCAACAGAGGTTCAGACATGCCCGCCTACCGCAGAAAATCGTTGCTATACAGGGACTCGACATCCACCGGCTCGGAGATCAGCCCCATCTGGTGCATGAAATCCACCGACGACTGCCACGCCTCGACCTGGTTCTCGCCCAGGTTGTCCGCTTCCCAGAACGTGATGCATTCGGCCAGCACAGCGCGCTGCAACTTGGCGGTTGCGTCGTCCATCTCGGGGATCGCCCGGCGGGCAATCTCGAACGCCTCATCAGGGTCAGCAATAGTATCCTGTAAGCCCTTCAAGAAGGCGCGCACCACGGCCCGCACCAGCTCGGGGTCCTTTTTGATCGTCTCGTCGTTGGTGATGATCCCATTGGAAACCAACTGCGTGTAGCGGTCCAGGTAAAAGGTGTTGATGTCATAGCCCGCCTCGCGCAACTGCACCGGCTCGTTCATGGCGTAGCAGATGGCGGCGTCCACGCGCTGCTCGGTCAGGCTAGCCACCTGGGTATAGCCGATGGTTTGCAGGTTGACGCTGGCGGGGTCCATGCCCACCTCGGCCAGAAACGCCAGCCAGCCGATATAGCTGGCCCCAAAAGTGACGGGCGTGCCGACTGTTTTCCCGGCCAGTTGCTCCGGCTGCTCGATGCCCTGCTCGGCCAGGGACACCACGCACACCGGGAATCGGCGATACCAGTTCGCCACATACCGCACAGGCAGCCCATTGGAGCGCGCCAGTACGACCTGATCCCCACTGGCAATGGCGAACTGCTGATTGTTCGTGCCCACCTCTTGCAGCAGGTCCGTTTCCATGCCATAGTTCCGTTCGACTTCCAGCCCCTCGTCGGCGAAATAGCCCTTTTCCAGCGCCACATACATGGGAGTGAACTGGACATTGGGGATAAAGCCCATCGCAATGGTCACCTTGCGAGGCTCGGCTTGCGAGGCGGTCTTGCCGCTACACCCGGCCAGCGCCACCACGGCAGCCAACACAACCAACAATAGATAACGAACGCGCATACATGCCTCCACGAAACGAGATGTTATTGCTCCGGCCAGTGCCACTTGAGCAGGCGGGATTCGAGAAACGAGACGGCAAAATAGAGCGACAACGCGATGACCATCAGGGTGAACAGGGCCACAAACATCAGCGGGGTGTCGAACAGCCCACGGGCCAGGTTGACCAAAAAGCCCAGTCCCCGGTCAGCGGCGACAAACTCGCCCACCACCGCCCCGATCACCGACAGGGTTACGCCCACCTTCAGCCCGCCAAACAGCACGGGCAGCGAGGCGGGCAATTCCAGGTATCGAAACGTCTGCCAGCGAGAGGCGCGCAGCGAGCGCATCAAGTCCACCAGCCCTGCATCCACGCCGCGAATGCCCACGATGGTGTTCATCAACACGGGGAAAAAGAGGGTCAGCGCGCACACCAGCACTTTGGACAGGCTGCCAGCGCCGAACCAGATCACCAGCAGGGGAGCCAGCGCCACAATGGGGATAGCCTGCGTGGCAACGATCAACGGGGAGACCAGGCGCTCTAGCGGGCGGGATCTCGCCAGGAGATAGCCCAACACGACAGCGCCCCCCAACCCCAGAGCCAGCCCGCCGAATATCTCTTGCAGCGTGACGAGGATGTGCGCCTGAAGCGTGCCCTCGCGCCAGACCGCGACAAAGCGGGTGGCGACCAGGCGCGGCGTGGGCAGCAAAAAGGCGGGGTACTCTGCCCAGCGCACCAGCGTATCCCAGATGAGCAAGACGCCCAAGACGAGGGCGGGCAAGAGAGCGACCTGCCAGTTTGTGCGCCGGGGGGCAGGCCGCCGGGTTCTTTGCGGCCCCAGTGTATCCATCGTTTGGCTCAAACGCATAAAAAACACCCCCTTGCGAACAGCAACGGGGCGTGATTCTATGCTGATAGGCGCAGGAACGCGCGCTATGCCTTCTTTCATCCGGACTGTACCGTCGGCCCCGGCATCTCACCGGGTCAACCATTGCTGGCTCGCGGGCTTGGCCGAGCGTGGCCTTACCGCCGATCGGGAATTGACCCTGTCGTAGAGTCTCACCCTGCCCCGAAGGCTGTTCACTATTTGCCCCGATTATAGGCCGCGCACACCAGATTGTCAAGCCCCATTCGGCCTATGAGGATGAGGCACGCGGGTTGGGGCGGTTGAAACTGCGGCAACCCTTATATTGGCATAGGCAGTTGAAACACCAACCCTTGCAAAGCCGCCCTTCGGCGGCTGATTTGCAGTCGCCCTTCGGCGGCTGGGAAGCGAACCTGCGAAGGCAGGCGCTCCATGTATGGCGATTACAGTGGTTGGTGCAGTTTCAACTGCCCCTCCCGCGTGCCATTGACACTGGCGAGTCGCGGCAGCTATACTCCTCCCCAATGCGTCCATTCCCACAGCCCCCTAGAGAGGAAACCACCATGCAGATCAAGGAAATACGCGCCGTACAGATCCAATTCCCGCGCATTCAACCGCGCACTCCCCCTCGCCGTGAAAGCTGGCGGCAGTTGTCTCCCATTGGCCTGCCCATGAGCTTTTACCCCGAGTTCCCGCCAACGCTCCCCTGGAAGACCCCCGGCATCGGTGGGCGGGCTGTATGGGTGCAGGTAATCGCCGAGGATGGCACATGGGGCCTGGGGCAAACCAGCTTTGGCGAGCCGGTGGCGGCCCTGGTAGACTATCACTATGCCCCGCTGCTAACGGGCCGCGATTGCTTTGCCACCGAGCTGCTCAACGACCTGATGTGGCGCTCAAGCAAGCGGCACGGCTCGGTGGGCCTGTCAGCCTGCGCCCAAAGTGCCATTGACCTGGCGTTGTGGGATCTCAAGGGCAAGCTGCTCGGCCAGCCGGTTTATCGGCTGCTGGGCGGCCCCTGCCGAGACAAAATCCTTTGCTATGCCACCGGCGACGATCTCGACTGGTTCATGGAGCTGGGCTTTAAAGCGTTCAAGATCACCAACCCGGCGCACTATAGCCAGGGCATCGAAGGGCTGAACATCATCGAGGAAAAGGTGGCCGCCGCCCGCGAGATGGTGGGCCGCAGCGCCGAACTGATGATCAACCCGGTGATGGCCTACGATGTCGAATTCACTGTGCGTCTGGCGGAGCGCCTGCGCCCCTACGAACTGCGCTGGATCGAGGAGCCGCTGTTCCCCGAAGACCTGGAGGGGCATATTCAACTACGACAGGCTGTAACGTGGGTTCCCATCGCCACGGGCGAAGATCATCACACACGCATCCCCTTCCGCCAGTTGGTAGAGCATCGCTGCGTGGACGTAGTGCAGCCCGACCTGCACTGGTGCGGCGGCCTCACCGAGGCGCTGCGTATCTACTATATCGCCGAGGCGGCGGGCATCAAGACATCGCCCCACGGCGGGGCTGGATCGGCCTTTGGTCAACATTTCCTGTGCGCGTTGCCCGAATGTCCGTTGGGCGAAGTCGGCGTAACCGCGCCTCCGGGCGTGCCGCTGGAAGAGATGGCCCGCATTCCCGGCGTGCCGGTTCCCAAAGACGGCTATGTCACCCCGTCGGACGCGCCCGGCTTTGGGATGGACATACCGGAAAACTGGATCGTGCCGTGGGACCATTCCCGGCCATCGGGCGAACTGGTAGCCGTACTGTAACCGCGCCGCCCTGCCGCGCCCTGGCCTGTAGCCGCGCCATTCTGGCGCGCTCTAGCCGCCAGGGATGGCCAATGGCGCTAACATTTGATTATCACGGACGGAAAGCGAGGTAAATGCCGTCCCCTCGCCAGTGGATCACCCTCATCCGCCCCTCCGGGGCACCGGCATGTATGCCGCTTTCTCCCGGGGGGAGAAGGCGGTAAGCGCGGCAATATGCCACCGGCATACATGCCACCCTCGCCCTTTGGGAGAGTGCGGCTTTCAGCCGGGCGGCTGAGTACAGCCGGGGGTGAGGGCCACTCCGATCTTGCCCCAGCACTTGATCCGCGAAAAGTTAGCGCCATTGACCACGGATGGCGGCGGTCCGCCTGTAGATGCACATCGGTTTCCGTTTGACACCTTCCAACACTTGACGTAAAATATATGCATCAGGGTAATTTCGATTGAAAAGAATCGAGGCTCAATTCATTCCTTTCCTTTGTCCTTTTTGGGCGTCACCATCGTTGCCAAGCCTCACGAATCAATTAGCCCTGCGTTATAGGTACCTCGCCGTGTAGCCAAATCCCCTTGACCGGGGCCACGCCGGGGAAAGTTGTTCAGTGATCCAGTCCGCGAGGCGTTGATAGAAAGGAAGCAAGATGGATAGAGGATACGAATCTGACGAGCAATATCAGTTGGAATGCGAATGCGGTCAGTGCGGCAACGTGATAGTGGCAGAGGAAGAGCGAGAGCTTGTGCTGCGTTTCCGCCAGCACCTATGGCAGAGCCACCGCCGCTACATGTCCGAGGACAGCGTCGCGGTTGTCGTCCGCCAGAAGATGAGGGTGTCTGTCACCGAGAGCATGGAGATTAGCGAAATCCGGTAAACTAGCCGGAGCTATTATTCAGAGGGGGGAACGCGCATTCCCCCCTCTATTTGTATACAGGGAAAAATCGCTGGCAAATTGACACTCGCCCCCCTTGTGTTATAATTTTCCCATCCATGAACAAGCATTCTATTCTATCCCGCTGGTGGCGAGACCCAACTCGCACGTGGCTCATCTTGGGGTTGCTCACAGGGTGCGCGGCGCTGCTCCGGTTCCTGCTCCTCGATACGCTCCCGCCGGGGTTGTATCATGACGAGGCATACAATGGCCTCGACGCCCTCGATGTGCTCGACGGCCACCTGCCGCTTTATTTCCAGGCCAACAATGGCCGCGAGCCGTTGTTCATCTATTCGCTGGCCCTGGGGGTGGCGATCTGGGGGCGCTCTCCGGGGGCGCTACGGGTTATCGCGGCGCTGATCGGCACGCTGACCGTCCCGGCCCTCTACTGGGCGGGGCGCGAGTTGTTCAACCGCCGGGTGGGCCTGTTGGTGGCGGCCCTGTCCGTTACAATGGTCTGGACGCTAAATCTCAGCCGGGTGGCCTTTCGGGCGGGGATGATGGTGCCCCTCCTGGCGGCGACGCTGGCGCTGCTGTGGCGCGGCCTGCGCGACCGTCGGCCCGGCGCTATGGCCGGGGCAGGGGTAGCCTATGGCCTGGCGATGTATACCTACCTCGCGGCCCGCTTTAGCGTCATCGCCCTCGCCCTGTTCCTGCTCTACACGCTCATCTGGCACAAACGGCGCTGCTGGTTCCGCGGCTGGGTCCTCTTTGGGCTGGCAGCCCTGCTGGTGGCCGCCCCCCTGCTGTACTATCTGATGACGCATTGGGCGAACACGATGGGCCGGGCGGGTCAGGTATCCATCTTGAACCCGGCCATGAACGGCGGGAACCTTTGGAGCACCCTGGCGCGTCATACGGTGTATACCCTGGCAAGCATCATCTACCGGGGCGACTTTATCCCCCGCCACAACGTGCCCTACCGCCCCTTTTTCGACCCACTGGCAGGGCTGGCGTTTCTCGCGGGGGCGTGGCTGGCGCTGACCCGGCTACGGCGAGACGCGGCCTATGGGCTGGCCCTGATCTGGCTGGGGGTCATGCTGCTGCCCACCATTCTGGCCGAAGGCGCGCCCCACATGTTGCGCGCTTCCGGGGTATTGCCCGCCCTGCTGCTATTCCCCGCGTTGGCGCTGGACGAGCTATGGCAGGCGCTTGCCCGTAATAAGGCAAGCCATAAGGCGCGCCCAGGCGCCCCCACAACCGCGCCGTCATGGCCCGCTCTGACCCTGGTGGGGGCCATTGTGCTGGCGGGCGCCGGGCAGAACGTGGTCGCCTATGCCCGGCACCTCCGCAGCAAGGCGGTGTATTACAATTTCGAGGCGGGAGCTACCGCGCTGGCGGTGGATATAAACCGCTTCTTGGGGACAGGCTGGCAGGGAGAGGGCCTGGCTGCCCGCGAGCAAAACGCACCAGACCCGACAGAGCGCCGGGTATATCTGGCGCAACGCCTGTGGACCAACTGGCCTTCGGTGCGCTATCTGACCCCGACCTCTGACGCGCTGGTGGTGTTGCCCTACCAGGAGGAATTGCCCGCCCTGCCCCCTGCCCGCGAGACGCTGCTCGTGTTGTGGCCCTTCGAGGACAACAGCGCCGCGATGGACCTGCTGCCTCAGGGGCAGTTGATCTCTGCCCAAGAGGGGGCGCAAGAGCGCGGCGACCTGGAAAATGAGAGCCGTCTATTGTATATTACCTTGCAGGCTCAACCAGCGGACGGTGTGCCCGCCAACGCCAACATCGCCTGGGAGCAGGGTATTCGCCTGCTGGGCTATGCCGTCGAGGCAACCGACGAGCGCACGCTGCAAGTAGACCTGTACTGGCAGGCCACAAACCCCGTCGAGGTGGGTTATACCGTGTTCTGCCATGTGCTGCGCGACGGGCAGATGATCGGCCAGCACGATGGCCCGGCGGCGGGTGGCTATTACCCCACCGAACGCTGGCGCGCCGGGGATATTGTGCGCGACCGCCACGTCATTGAACTATCCGCGCCCTATGAGGCGGGCCGCGATGCGCTCCACGTAGGGCTGTATCGCTGGGAGAATATGGAGCATCTGGCCCCGCTGGATCAGGCGGGCACTCCCACCGGTGATACCAGCGTGCGCCTGGAGCCGTAATGCCGCCGCAGGCCGGAGAATGTCGGCAATGCACCGCATTCGTCACGATCAGCTATACGCTGGACGTCCATAAACCGCAAGAAGGAGAGAGGCAGATGCATTGCAACCGAGTGGGTAGGATACTGTTGATAACCGGCCTGCTAATGCTGACGGCCTTGCTGGTTAACCCGCTATCGGCGGTGTTGGCGGATTGCCCCGGCAACGCCATGACCAACGGCGGCTTTGAGGGCGGCTTTAGCCTACGTGGGGCTAGCGAGGTCGAAGTGGCCGAAGGCTGGACCCCCTGGTGGCAGGATGGCCCCTTTACCGAAGATGGCATGAACCGTCGGCCAGAGTACAAGCCGGAGGACGCTGCTCGTTTCGGGACGCGGCGCGTGCGCGAGGGCAACTTTGCCCAGAAATGGGGCAATACCTACGCCACGCACCACGGGGGAGTCTACCAGCAGGTTAGCGTCCCGGCGAACAGCCAGGTGACACTGACAGCCTGGGCACAGTCCTGGAGTTCGAATGAAGATGACCCGGCCAAATCCGTGGGCGGGCAATACGCCCTGTCGGTGGGCATTGACCCAACCGGCGGCACGGATTGGTCTTCGCCCAACGTGGTCTGGTCGGCACGGGATAACACGCTGGACACCTGGGTCCAACTCAGCGTGCAGGCCCGCGCTCAGGGCAGCACAGTGACGATCTATCTGCGAGGCGATGCGGAATGGCGCTCCAAGCACAACGACGCCTATTTCGATGATATCTGCCTGACCTATACCGCGCCCACCAAGCCCCCCACGGACACGCCGGGGCCGACGGACACGCCGACGATTACCCCCACGCCAAGCGATACGCCAACCCCCGCCCCCACCGAAACCCCCATCCCTGGCATCGTGCGGGTGCTGTCGTTTGATGACGCCGATGGCGATGGCAGCAAGAGCGACACGGAAAAGCTGCTGGCCGGGGCCAAGATCGAAGCGCTAAACGCGCAAGGGACGCCCGTCGCCACGCACAACACCGACGGCGGCGCGGAACCCTTTGCATTCGAGCTTGCGCCGGGGGATTATGTCATTCGCGAGATCAACCCGCCGGGTTATGTCTCCACCTCGCCCGATGAGGTGAACGTCACAGTTGTCGAGAGCGCCGAGACGGACGTGCAATTCGCCGACCAGTTCAAGCCGTCGCCTACTCCCACCGACACGCCCGAACCATCGGCCACAGCCGCGGCCACAGCCGCCCCCACGGACGCCGTCCCCACAGCCACGCCCGCCCCGCGCCCCACGCTGGTGCCTCACCAGGAAGCCCAGTCTACGGGCAAGGGAGGCATAGCGGGTATTTTGGTAGCCCTGTTGGCCGTTGTATTGCCCGTTGGACTGCGCGTACTCAAGAATCGCGTCTAGAATTGGTATCGTACTGATGCATCCTTCCGCTCCCACCACCAAACAGAAAAGCGCCAGGCCAGGAGATATCTGCCTCCTCCTGGCGCTCGCGTTCGCGCTGCTGGCGGCCCTGCCCCTGCTGATCGGGCCGGGCATTGTCAATACCCGCGCAGGCGGCGACTCGCCTTTTTTGCTCCTGCGCGTAGATCAACTGGCGCGCAACCTGCGAGCGGGCGTGTTCCCTGCCCGGCTGATGCCCGACGCAGCGCAAGGGTTGGGCTATCCCTTTTACAACTTTTACGCGGCGCTGCCCTACTATCTGGCTGCCCTGCTGCATCTGGCGGGGGTGGGCGTGTTGTGGAGCATCAAACTGACCCAGGCGGCGGGTTTCTTGTTGGCGGGGTGGGCGATGTACGCGTTGGCACGCCGGATGGGTGCCAGACCAGTGGGCGCGCTGCTGGCGTCCGCGGCCTATACCTTTGCCCCGTTCCACCTGGTCAATGTGTATATCCGGGGGGATTCGCTGTCCGAGTTCTACGCGATGGCCCTGTTCCCGCTGATCCTGTGGGCGCTGTTGCGCCTGCGCGAGCGGCCCAGCCCCGGCAACATCCTGCTACTGGCGGCAAGCTTTGCGCTGCTGCCCCTGACCCATAACATCTCGGCAATGACTTTTAGCCCGCTGGTGGGGTTGTGGCTGCTGGCGGTAGCTCTGGAGCAGCGCGGGGAGCCAACGCGAGGGCTGACGCAGCGCCAAGAATGGCGGCGCCATTTCTGGCGGCGCCATTCTTGGCGCGTGTTGGGCGCGGGCGCGGCGGCGCTGGCCCTGGGGCTGCTGTTGAGCGCGTGGTTCTGGGCGCCCGCCCTGCGCGAACAATCCCTGGTGCAATTGCAAGAGCAGACCACTGGCTTTTTCCACTATAGCGGCCATTTCCGCGGGGCCAATCTGGTACAGACGCGGCTGCTAAACGACTACACCATTGATGCGGAACGCAACCCCTTTAACATGGGGCTGTTTCAGGCGGCGCTGGCCGTGCTGGGGCTGTTGGCACTGGCGGTGCGCGTCTGGCGAGAACGGCGGCTGGATGCGTCGCAAGGGCTGGCCGTGCTGGCCCTGCTGGTCTATACCTGGCTGATTACGCCCAGTTCGGCGTGGGTGTGGGAGCATGTGCCGCTCCTGCCAATGGTCCAATTCCCCTGGCGGATGCTCTCCATACAGGCGTTGGCGATTGCCCTGCTGGCGGCCAACCTGCCATACCTTTGGCCGCGCAAATGGTCCGCGCTGCTTGGCGAACGGGCGAACGGCTGGCTGGGCGGGGCCTTTGCCGTCTTCATTGCGGCCACCGCTGCCGTCACTGGCATGGGCGCGCTGCGGGTGGACCGCCTGCCCATCACCGAGGCAGACGTTACCCCCCAGCGTATGATGCTGTACGAAACCATTTCAGGCAATATCGGCTCGACAGTGCGCCACGAGTACCTTCCACGCGAGATGGTGCCCCGCCCCTATGTTACTGGCGTGCAGTTGAACGGCGGGAACAAACCCGCGCCGATGGCCCTCGAAGGGGCGCTCGACGAGGCCCGGCTGCTGGCCTCTACCCCGACGACGGAGGAATGGCACGTGAGTGTGCCAACCCGCGCCCTGCTGGCGTTCCACACCACCTTTTACCCCGGCTGGGAAGCGACGGTGGACGGAACAGCGCAAGGCGTCGAGCCGCTGGATGGCCTGGGGCTGATCGGGCTGCGGTTGGAACCGGGGGCGCACACCGTCCGCCTGCATCTGGAGCATACTCCCATCCGCCAGTATGCCGAGTGGATCTCGACGCTGGCCCTGGGCGGGTGGTTGCTGCTAGGCGCGTATGCCGTGGAACGCGCCCCACAACGCCGCCGACAGGTGGCTACCGTCTCCTGCATCGCGCTGGTGGCGCTGACCTTTACCCTATCCCCTCTCAAGGCTGCCCCCTTCGCCCCCTGGGAGAAGGCTGGGATGAGGGTGTCTGCCCCCTTCGCCCTTTGGGAGAAGGCTGGGATGAGGGTGTCCGCCTCCTTCGCCCCCTGGGAGAAGGCTGGGATGAGGGTGTCCGCCCCCTTCGCCCTTTGGGAGAAGGCTGGGATGAGGGTGTCTGCCTCCTTCGCCCCCCGGGAGAAGGACGGGATGAGGGAGGCCCACTCACTGCCCGGCCCGTTGGTATTGGATATCGGGCGCGCGCCTTATCTACACCATGAGCCGCAAGGGGTCTACTGGGGGAAGGCTGTCTTGCAGGATTATCAATTCGACGCGACCCTGCTCAAGCCGGGAGAATCGCTCACCCTGACCATGACGTGGGCGGAGGCGCTGCCCGAATACACCGTACAAGTGCGGCTGGTGGGCGTCACCGCGCACCTGTTGGAGCCTGCGCCGGTCTGGGCAGAGGCGTCGGCAAACATCACCGGGCAAGAGACCACGCTGGTGCTGGCCCTGCCGGACGATTTGCCCCCCGGCCTGTACCTCCCGCGTGTCACAGTAAGCGCCGGAGGGGTGGAGCAGTCGCCAGAAACCGCCGCCGGGGTGGGGATGTCCACGCTGTCGCTGGCCCCCGTGCAAATAGTCACCGGGCGCTGGGCGACGGGGCAAGAGCCGGTATTGGCAACCTTTGGGGCAGAGAACGCACCCCCGGCCATTAGCCTGATGCAAGCGGGAGCGGTGGGGCTGCCAGACGGGCAGGTGGAGGCGCGGCTGACCTGGCGCAGCGAGCGACAGGCCCCGCTCAACTATGCCCTATCCGTGCGCCTGCGGAATGGCGCGGGCGAGCAGATCGTTTCGCGTGATTTGCCGCCATTGCTGGGGGGCTATCCCACCAGCCTGTGGCAGCCGGGGGAGCTGGTCACCGACCGGGTGGTGCTATCCCCGCCGGAAGCGCTCGTCGCCAGCGATGATTACAGCCTGGAAATCGTGCTATACGATCTACAGACGCTCCAGGCTGCCGGGGTCGCCTTCGTGGAGGGGCTGTCCCTCCCGTAGCAACCTCCCTCGCCCTCTGGGAGCGGGGAATTGGACCGCCGCCATCCTTGGCGGCTTACAACTATGCCGGCTGGAAGCCGGCGGTCCGCACATGCTTCTCACTCAGGGGGCAGACCGTCTGACCCCCTCGCCCTCTGGGAGAGTGCGGCTTTCAGCCGAGCGGCTTTCAGCCGAGCGGCTTTCAGCCAGGCGGCTGGGTACAGGCGGGGGTGAGGGACCAACCTCCCTCGCCCTCTGGGAGAGGGTGCCCGAAGGGCGGGTGAGGGCCTTCCCTACGATTGTCTGTCTGCGAGTTACTCCCCAATACGCAGCGGGCCGACCTGGAGCCACGTCCCCTGGCCTTCGCGGGCCAGCCGCTCATCCAGCACACCCAGCGGCTCCAGCGTAAAGGCGTCATACACCTGGAGCGTGACGACCCCTTCGCCCGGCGGCATATCCTGCGGCAGCGTCAGCAGGTGCGGGTCTTCTACCAGCCAGCCGCCCAGCCACTTGAGCGTGGGAATGCCCCCCAGGCCGGGGATGCCGTCCTGCTTGATCTCGCGCATCCCATCGGCAGAGCGCACGCCCACAGACACGGTTGAATCCGTCACCAGAGGGCGCAAGGCCAGGAACCGGGGCCGCAGCCAGACGCTTTCACCCGCCCCGACAGCCGCCGCGGGATTACCCAGCCCCACAAAGGCCATCT
>JAAYXX010000422.1 GCA_012515695.1 Chloroflexota bacterium | reverse complement strand
GAACTGGTCTTGCTGTCCAGGCCGCGAGGCAGGCGCGCCGCCAAGGAGGCGCTGCTAGAACTGGCGCGCAAGTGTATGCCCGCCGAGATGTTGGCCGTGGGCCACATTGCCTGCGAGCAAGAAGCCAGCGCCTTTGCCGATGAACTGGCGCAAACAATCGGCTTTCCCAGAGACAAGGTGCTCCTCTCGGAGACTGGCCTGGTGCTGGCCGCGCACGGCGGGCCGGGCGTCATCGGTTTCGCCGCCATTTCCGCAAGCTAGGGTTATTCCCGTTCGCTTGACCTGCTGGTGGCATAGTATTTCCCTTCACGCACCCCACCACCTGGAGATGATACCGGGCTTGCCTGGCATGGGCTGATAGGTTCGCCCTGCCTCACACTAACCCGACTCTTCAGGAGGATAAATGAAAGGAATCGTTCGACAGATACTGGTCGCCGTGGCAACAGTGGCCGTAATTGTGGTCAATGCGTTGGCAAATATACTTCCGTTCAATGGCGTGACCACCGGCCAGGTCTCGGATCAGTTTGATGTGTACTTTGTCCCTGCCGCGTATGTCTTTGCCATCTGGGGCGTGATTTACTTGTTCCTCGTCGGCTATACCATCTACCAGGCCCTACCTGCCCAACGCGATGACCCCCGCCTGCAACGCATCGGCTACCTCTATATCCTCAGCTCCATCGCGAATATCGCCTGGATTTTCCTATGGCATTATCAGGTGTTTGTCCCCACGCTGTTAGCCATGTTCACGCTGCTGGGTAGCCTGATCGCCATCTACCTCACCGCCGGTGTGGGCCGCGAACGGCTTTCCCCCACCGCCACATGGCTGGTGCAGGTTCCCTTTAGCATCTACCTGGGCTGGATCACCGTGGCGACCATCGCTAACGTCACCTCTGTATTGGATTTCGTCGGTTGGAATGGCTGGGGACTGAGTCCGGAAGCCTGGATGATCATCATTCTGATCGTTACGGCGGCCCTCGCCTCTGCCACCGTCTTTACCCGGCGAGACATCGCCTACGGCCTGGTCATCGTGTGGGCGCTGGTAGGTGTCGCGGTCAGGAACGCCAGCGTGAGCATCGTAGCCATCCCCACGGCGCTGGCAATCGTGGTGGTCGTTCTGGCCCTGGCGCTGGGCCTGCGCCGCGCTTATACTCGCACACAATAAATCGGTAACAGCCATAATGCTGACACTATTGGAGCGCCGCCATCCTTGATGGCCTGCAATTATGCCGGCTGGAAGCCGGCGGTCCCATCCCCTTCCCATGGGGCGAGGATAGTTGCTTCATATGACACGCCGCTGGCCGACCAAAGGACCGATCAGCCAGCGGCGTGGGTTGCTATCAAGCGCCCTCGATAATCGCCCGCGTCAGACTCACTTGGGCTTGGCAATCACGACCACGCGGTGGCTATTGCCGGTGTACGGCCAGCACGTGATCAGCGTCAGCCGCTCGTCCGGGAACTCGCCGATCCACTTGGCGTTGTTCGCCCGATCCTCCGCAGAAGCTCCCTTTTCCAACAACAACAACCGGCTCTCCACAACATACGTATGCGCCTCATCGCCTACATAGACGATGATCTCGTCCCCCGGCCCCAAGTCCACCACATTGCGGAACACTTCGCCGCGCATGTTGTTGTGGCCGGTGATCACCATGTTGCCCACTTCGCCCGGCCTGGCAGATTCGTTATGCCAGCCAGCCGCATAGTCAGCCACCGTCCAAATCTTGTACGTTGTGCCGCCCTGTTCCTTCAAGGTCCACCCTACTTCGACCACCTTGGTATCCAGACTAATGGAGGGAGCCACTATCCGCGTCGGTGGCCCTGGCCGGGGCGTCGGGGTCGGTGGGACAGGCGTAGGCGTAGGCGGCAAGGGCGTGGCCGTCGGCTCGGGCGTTGCCGTTGCCGTCAGCGTGGCCGTGGGCGGCACCGCCGTGGGGGTTGCCGTGGGCAGTTCCTCGGTAGCCGTCGCCGTGGGCTGCACGTCCATCAGAGATTCGGTGGCCGTTGGCTGCCCCGTCGCCTCGCCAGTGACAATTCCGCTGGCGCCATCGTCCGTCGTTTGGGCATCTGCGCCCGCCGATGGCAACTGCTTTTCCTGCGGCACAGTAGGCTCGGTAGTTGGCAGCGATTGAGCTTGCTCAACCCCGAAAGAGGCTGGCGGTCTGGATAGCAGCGCCCGAAACTCGGCCAGGCTAACGCTAACACCAACTATCAATAAACCAACGCCAACCAAGGTCACGCTCAACCAGAATAACTTGGGTTTTCGAGATCCCCCTTGCTTGTCCGGCTCATCTGTGCGAGGCATAGAGTCGAATCGAGTCTTCATTAGGCCCTCTCTGCTAGGATGCAACAATACAATTCACAACGATATCGAAAGGAGAATGGTAGCGGGCGCTCGATTTGAGCCACTACGAGGTGTTTATTGTTCAGCGGCGCACAGTGTAGCACAGAATATACTCTCTGGTCAAGTTGGCCCATCGTAAAGCAGGTCTCACGGACCCGCCAACGCGCTATCGGCTGAACGAAAAAGACTCCCCGGGGGCGACACACCTCGGGGAGTCCATGTCTATCGTCCGTTACCGACGGCGCGATACCACTGCCATCGAAAGGCCAACCAGCAGCGTCACAATGCCGGGAACGAGCAGTATCGTACCCCACGGGATCGTTGGGTTAGCCTGCCCCGTTTCGGGCAACACGGGCGCGGGGGTGGGGGTCATTTCCTGGCCCGTCTCGGGCAGCACGGGCGCGGGGGTAACCGTCATCTCTTGCCCCGTTTCAGGCAACACGGGCGCAGGGGTAACCGTCATCTCTTGCCCCGTTTCAGGCAACACAGGCGCGGGAGTAACCGTCATCTCTTGCCCCGTTTC
>JAAYXX010000421.1 GCA_012515695.1 Chloroflexota bacterium | reverse complement strand
GGCCCTGGCGCGGGTTTCAGCACGCCGCTGGGCACGGACGTCGAGCTAGGTACTGCGGGTAGCGCGAACCCCCGCACAGCGCACATCTGGATCGGCTATACTGGCACAACGGATGGCGACACGGCCAATGGCAGCGTTACCATTCGTTGGGAAGAGACGGGCCAGGAGTGGGTGGTGCCCATCTCGGCCAACACCATTAGCCGCCCGACGGTGGCGCTGGAATTGGTACTGGACAAGTCGGGCAGTATGGCCTTTAACTCGGGTATTCCCGACCTGCCGAAGCGGATTGATGTGCTAAAGGCATCGGTGCCGCCTTTGCTAGAGGTCATTCATGAGGACAATGCGCTGGGTATCGTCAGCTTTGATCACGATGCCTACGATGTTATGCCGGTCACCGTGGCTGGGCCTCCGGTGTTTGGGGCCGGGCGCGCGGCGGCCCGGGCGGCGCTGGATGCACACGCCCCCAACCCGGCGGGCAATACGGCCATTGGGGACGGGGTCGAACGGGCGCACGACCATCTCGCGCCCGAAACCAGCTATAATGTGCGGGCGATGGTCGTCTTGACTGACGGGCACGAGACGGCGGCCAAGTACATCGCCGATGTGGATCACCTGATCGACGAGCGGGTGTATGCCATTGGCCTAGGCTCGGCGGAGCAGATTCGACCAGCGGCGCTCACGGCGCTGACCAACGGCACCGGCGGCTATCTGCTGCTGACGGGCAATCTGACCAGCACGGATTACTTTTTACTGTCCAAGTACTATCTGCAAATTCTGGCTGGGGTGACGAATGAGGATATTGTGCTCGACCCGCAGGGGCAGATCGGGCCGGGGCAAACCCATCGCATTCCGTTCCGCCTGAACGAGACGGATATCAGCGTGGATGTGATCCTGTTAACGCCCGCTCCGCACGTCATCCGCCTGGCGCTGGAGACGCCGGGCGGCGATCTGATCACGCCAGCGAGCGTGGCAGCCCTGCCGGGCGCAGAGTTTGTGGTGGGGACTCACGCGAGCTACTACCGCTTCACGTTGCCAGTGCCCATTGGAGCGGGTGCTGCGGCGGGGCAATGGCAGGCGGTGCTAACGGTTGACGACAAGTACTACAAGCGGTATCTGGCCCAGCTTGAGCAGAACTCCAAGCTGTACCAGCAGGTCGTTACGCATGGGGTGCGCTACAGCGTGAACGTGCACGCCTTCTCGAACCTGCGCCTGCGCGCCAGGGTAGGCCAGGACAGCCTGGAACCGGGCGCGACCCTCACGCTGCGAGCCGTGCTCACCGAGTATGGCCTCCCCGTGGAGGGGCGGGCCAAGGTACATGCCGAGTTGCAGCGGCCAGATGGCACGCAGACCACGCTGGCGCTGACCGAAGTCGAGCCGGGTGTGTTCGAAACGACCACGCTGGCGGCCCTGGGCGGGGTGTATCGCTTCCGGGTGCTGGCGCACGGGCGTACGCTGCGCGGCTTGCCGTTTACTCGCGAGCAGTTGCTCACGGGCGCAGTGTGGAAGGGTGGCGACGACCCCTTGCCGACTGGGGCGGATGACCCCGCCGAGGGGGACAGGCGGCTGTGCGAACTGCTCCAATGCCTGTTGAGCCAGGCGGTGGTCTCGGAAAAGTTGGAAGCGCGACTGCGGGAACTGGGCATCCATCTGGCTGGGTTACGGCGTTGCTTGAAGGGTTATTGTGATCGTTCGGAGCGACCAGCGACCCTGGCGAGGTTGGAGGTGTTGCAGCAGCCCGCTGTGCTATCGGCACTGCGCCAACTGGTGAACCTGCCTGATTGATCGGCGGGCGCTGCTATCAGCGTTCCTGCTGGTGAGCCAGGCGGATACACGCCGCTGTCAGGCGACTACCATCGTCTGGCAGCGGCGCGGTTGTGTCGTCGGAGATGACGCCGGTAGTCTGGCCGGCTGAAAGTTGATGGTCTGGTAAGGGTGTTTTCATGCTTTGCACGGGCCTGTCCGTGTGGTATAATGATTGTAGCGTAGGTATAGTCGTGCAATGCGAGGAGGCGACCTCTGAGTATCTTGGATACGGCCCATTTCATAATGGATGTAATTGCGGGCAAGTTGGGATCGGATATCCTGCTGTTGGATATTTCGGATATCACCTTGATCGCTGATTATTTTGTGATTGCCACTGCCGAAAGCTCCCGCCAGCTAAAGGCCATTGTGGAAGATGTCCAGGAGCAGGTGAAAAAGGAGTACGGCAAGCAGCCGTTGTCGGTGGAGGGCACGCCGGAATCGGGGTGGATGTTGCTCGATTACGGGAGTATCGTCGTCCATGTGTTCTCCGAGGCGCAGCGCAGCCGCTATCAACTGGAAAAGCTGTGGAGTGATGCGCGCACTATCGTGCGTATTGCCTAGCGCCTGGCTGAACGAACAACGAGCCATCGGGTTGCCCGATGGCTCGCTTGCGTTTGGGGAGGGGGCCTATTCCTCGAACGTCCAGGCGTCCGTGCAGCGATCCCAGGAGATCAGCTCGTTCTCGGCAAAGAACAGGCTGATCTCGCGCACGGCTGTTTCCGGTCCGTCGGAGCCGTGTACCAGGTTGCGGCCTATGGTGACGGCATAGTCGGCGCGAATGGTGCCCGGGTTGGCTTCCAGGGGCTTGGTCGCGCCCATTGTCCGGCGCACCATCTCGATAGCGTTGGGGCCTTCCAACACCATGACGACGACTGGCGCTGAGGTGATGTAACGGATCAACCCCTCAAAGAAGGGCTTGCCTTCGTGGACGCCGTAATGACGGCGGGCCAGTTTCTCGTCAATCAGCATCAACTTCATGCCGATGATCTTGAGTCCTCGGCGCTCGAATCGGGTGGTGATCTCCCCGATCAGCCCCCGCTGCACAGCATCCGGCTTGATGATAACCAGCGTTCTCTCCATAATCATCCTTTCCATGCGTTCGTATGGCTTTTCAGCCCCGTATGGCCTCCAATATACTCCATTTTGCCGCAGATGAGAAGCGGGCGCGATGATATCGGGCTAGGTGGTGCGGGAGGGGGTGCGCGTCTGGCGCAGGATACCGGACCCGGCCACCAGATCTAGCATCTGCATGGTGATGGCGTGTTGGCGCGCCGAGTGATAGTTGAGGGTCAGTTCCTCGATGATTTTCGCCAGGTTGGTGCTGGCCGCCTCCATTGCCCGGAAACGGGCCGATTGTTCGGCGGCTGCCGATTCGATGACCAGGCGGTAGAGGCGAGTAAAGGCCCACTCGGTCATCACGATGGGAAAGATGCGCTCGGCGCTGGGTTCGATGATGGGCGGCGGCCAGGTGCCCGCCGTCTGGGGCAGCAGGGAAGCGTCCACGGGCAACCACCGCTCGGCTACGGGTGGCATGGTGGCGGTGGCATTGTAGGGAGAATACACCACATAGACAGCGTCTACCCGCTTGTCGTCGATGAGCGCGATGAGCGTTTCTCCCAGTTCGCGGACGAGGTCATAGGTTGCTACCCGCGTGACGGGCAACGGCTGGGCCAGCATCGGCTCACGGCCCTGGGCGCGAAAGTATGTTTCGGCGCGGCTGCCCAGGGTGATGAGTTCAACCTGGTCGGATTGGAGCTGTTGCTGGGCGAGTAGTTGCTCGGCGCCGGTAAGGACGATGTCGTTAAACGCGCCGCACAAGCCGCGCTCGGAGGCGATGACCAGCATGGCCGCTCGGTGAAAGGCCCCTGCCTGACGTTGCACGTGGGCCTTGGCGAGCAATTCCTCCGAGATATCGGGCAGTATCCAGGCCAAAATCTGGCTCAGGTGCTCGGTGTATTCACGCGCTACGCGCAGGCGGCGCAAGGCCAGCCGCCAGCTTCCGGCGGAGATGGTGTGCAGCGAGTTGATGATCGGCTCTACGCTGCGGATGTTTTGTAGATGATTTTGGATGTTTTCGAGATCGTCCATGCGACACGCATTCTGATTCTATTGATACAAGCCGAGCGCGCGCGCCAGGATG
>JAAYXX010000420.1 GCA_012515695.1 Chloroflexota bacterium | reverse complement strand
GACGCGGGTCTCACGCTGTCTGTTCTCGAGCGCATCCATATCCCCGATCGCGTCAAGCTGGGGTTGCCTGGCCGCGATGAGGACATTGACAACTTTTGCCAATCCTTGCGGAACATGGGCGCGGCGGGCATTCCTATCCTGTGCTACAATTGGATGGCCGTTTTAGGCTGGCTCCGAACGTCCGTATCTACGCGAGTGCGCGGCGATGCCCTGGCGACCAGCTATGACCACAGCCAGATGCAGCGCGGCCCCATCCCAGAGACAGGCATCGTCACCGAGGAGCAGCTATGGGAGAGCCTGGAATACTTTCTGAGGGCGGTGGTACCAGTCGCGGAGGAAGCAGGCGTACAGCTCGCCATGCACCCCGATGATCCCCCCTCTCACCCATTCGCGGCATCGGTCGCATCATGACCAGCCCGGAGAATTTCCAAAGGCTGCTAGACCTGGTTCCCAGCCCCAACAACGGCATCACCTTCTGTCAGGGCTGTTTTGCCGAGATGGGAGTAGATATCCCCGCCACCATCAAGCACTTTGGGTCCCAGAAAAAGCTCTTTTTCGCGCACTTTCGCAACCTGCGCGGTACGGCCACCAACTTTACCGAGATGTTCCACGACGACGGGGACACGGATATGTTTGCCGCCATGCGAGCCTATTTCGATATCGGCTTTGACGGCCCCATGCGCCCCGACCACGTGCCCACCGTCGAGGGAGAGGGAAACGACCGCCCTGGGTACACCCTCATGGGTCGGCTGTTCGCTGTGGGCTATATGCGCGGCCTGATTGAGGCCATCGAAAAGACCCGATAGCGCTTGACAATAGAGGCAGGTGTCCCATACATGGAACGCCTGCCTCTGTTTCACACACCTGGTTCTGTTCGGTATTATGAACTGACTTTTGCCACCTGTGGGGTCTTGTTGCAGTGCAGATAGATCGCGCTGACGCCCAGCCCAACGATAGCGCCGCCCACCACAGCGACAGTGATGTACTCGACAATGCCACCGAGAACGTCGCCACGTAGCACGCTCACCCAGTTCTCCCAATAGAGCGGGGAGTTGCGATTAGAGATATGCAATTCCTCCCTGCCCGGAACGCCCAGCAAGCCGAGTTGCGCTGCATTGGTCAAATAGTAGGCCACGATACCCGTGCACCAAATGACGAGACTGGCAATAGCAGATCGCACACTCGACCGGGAAACCCGCGCCTCACGCAGGGCAGCGGGGATCACCGGCACAAGCCAGAACCCAAGGTTCAGCACAATACATTGTACCACCCACCGGACGGTTTGCCCAAGAGGGTTGTGCGCGAAAATCTCTTCCCAAGGAAGCCTGGCGAGCAAGTGCAAGTAGAAAAAGTCGACAACCCCGAACAGAATGCCGATCCCGATGTATCCGAGCCAGCGCCGCTTCATCCCAAGCCCCCTCCATTGCCCCTTCGTTGCACAGCAGGCCCTACGCTTTCAGGCTGCCAGCCGTGCGGTACATCGCCAGAATGTTCTCCAACGGCGTGAATACCTGGATGGCGTGCGTAGGACCGAGAATCAGCCCCCCATCAGCGAACAATTCCATCCGCCACCTGGTCTCGCGCTCTACATCCTCTACCGTGCCAAAAGGCAGGATCGTCTGCACGCACATCGACCCGCTAAAGCTCAGGTCCTTTCCAAAGTCGCGTTTTAACCCATCCAGCGCCATCCCCTCAGCAGCCACCTGGATCACATCCAGCACGTCCAGCCCCAGATCAATCAGACGCGGGATAAAGTGGCGCACACTTCCACACGAGTGCATCAGCACGCGAGCGCCATAGCGATGCACCATCTCGAAATACTGAGCATAGTAAGGAGCAAACATCCGCTCAAAGGACCGCATGGAAAGGATTGGCCCCCGCTGCGTTCCCAGGTCTTCGCCACAATGCACCACGTCTATGCGCCCGCCAGCCGCCTGTAGCACCCGCTCCGTCGTCTCGTAAAAGAATTGGAAGCGTTTCTCCACGAGCAGCTTGTATACCGGGTCTTCGGTAGCGACGTCGAGTAACACCTGCTCCACGCCACGGCAACGGGCAATCCCATTCATGAAATCCAGATCGCCCGCCCCACCAACAAACAGCGCGTACTCGTTCCACGTCTCGCACTGTTGCTGGATGTCGCTGTAATCAAACCAGTCTGCGCTGGGAAACGGGTAATCGGCCAGCTTGGCCGGATCATCAATTCCCGCAAAGGGCAGGTAGACGGCCTCTGGGTAGGTGCCCAGTCCATCCCCATAGGGGATCTCGGCATATCGCTCGCCCCACAGTCCCTCCCTGCTGCCATCGGGGAACTGCTTTCTCTCGGGGCCAATATACTTGGGACGCACATACCGCCAGTCATCACCGAGTATCTCAGCCAGCGCCAGATCGTCGGCTACCCCAAAGTGCTGGCGCAGCATGGCGTTTACTTCCGGGGTCCCCTCGTGATGCACCGGGATGCGGTCATACCCTTTGCGCTCCAAAGCACCCAACATCCGTTCGCGAGCGTTCATGTTGTCTCCTCTCTGATGCCAAAAAGTGCAGCTATGGGCTGTGTAGCATAAGCACTGCGATAGGCTCGAACCTGCTTTAGCAAATACATCAGGGCGTCGCGCGATTGGTCTCTGGCGCGCTGTAATTGGGCAGCCCTGTCGTCTGGCCCGCTCTCGTCTTCCCATGACAATCGGGCGTCGGGGGGCGCTTCTTCCGGGCGATAGGCGCAGAGCACGCCATCACTCCCATGATGGAGCACCAACTTGCCGCGTGCCTCCAATCCGCGCAAACTCACGGCGATGGCTGCCCGACTCGTGCCCAACTCGGCGGCCATGCTCAGCGTGTCAATCGCCCCCTTGCGCGTGCGCATCGCCATGCGCAGCTTGCTCGCCACCTTGCTTAAATATTGGTTGGGGTATGGCTCGTTCACATGTTCCGGCGGCAAGAGGTAAATAACTTGAGGCCGCAACTGGTCCAGCATCCACAACAACGCCTCGGCGCCGGGTGGCGGCGCCATTATCGCCAGGGCTTGGGCGCGTCGCCCCACCACATCAGTCCGCGTCACAGCCCCCTGCACCGGTCTATCCAGCCCCTCCGCCCATATCAGCAGGTCATCCCCATGCGCGGCCTGCAGCCCGGCCAGCCGCCGCCCGGCATCCGCCTCGGCGCGCCAGTCTACAATTTCCACACCGGCGCCCAGGCGACTCTGCGCCTGCGCGATGGATACGCAACCATCGCGCCAATCCACCAGCCGCAACTGTGGACGCTCGACGCCATACCACCGCCCCACAGACAGGTGGAAAGCAATATCCAGCCGCGCACCCAGCGGAGGCAGATCCCCCGCGTTGAACCAGGTCACCTGGAGTGAATAGCCCGAATCATCCCCCACGTGTAGATGCCGATGCGCCGTCTCCCGCCACCGACTGACATCCTCAACGCCGTACAGCGTGCCACCTGTGAGCATCAAGACGGGGGTAGGGTTTCCTTGCCCGAAAGGCGCCAGGCGGGCTATCTCGCGGCACAGTCCCAGGTGAACATCGTTCCAGGCAACTTGCGCGTCCAGCACCAACGGGGGCGTCGCCTCTGGCAACACCGTGACATGGGCCAACTGGTCTAGCAGTCCAGCACGAAAAGCGGGCACTTGGTCGCGTTCAATGCCAAAGCCCGCCGCCATCGGGTGGCCGCCTTCCCGCACCAGATAGGCCCGCTGGCTGGCAATAGCCTCGTGAATATCAACACCCGCCACCGACCGCGCCGACCCGGCGCTTGGCTGGTCGGGCAGGTGCGCGATCAGCACCGCCGGGCGGCCATAACGGTCCGCCAAATCGCCAGCCACCAGCCCCAGAATCCCCGGCTCCCACCCTTCGCCCTCCAGCACAATCGCCGGTTGCCGCAGGATGTCCGGGTTCTGCCGCAAG
>JAAYXX010000419.1 GCA_012515695.1 Chloroflexota bacterium | reverse complement strand
GGCGACGGCGTTCATCATGTCGATGTCAAAGCCAACGATATCCTTATTGGCATCGACAAACTCCATGGGAGGGAAAGCGGCGTCTGTTGCGATGACAACCTTGAGCTTTTCCGCATCGGGTGCCGCTGTCGCCTCGGACTCGACCGGGGCGGGTTTAGTGGCTTGTGATACAGCAGTAGGCGTTGCGGTTTTACACGCGGATAGGGTTAGCCCCAAAACCATCAATACGGCAATCAGGGCCCCAAGCTTGCGCTTCATTACACTCCTCCTGAACTGTAGTCATGGAAGGCAAAAAGATGGTACATCCTGACGTGCAATTCTTGGTGGGGTAGCCAACCCCAGCGCCTTTGCTTGGGGGCCAGCACCGTTGCTGTACGGGCGAGTAATCGAGGCGAGCACCTCCTTATTCATGATTCCGAGGCTGGCAAGTGGATATTATCGCCATTATAGCATAAATGGGGAACTAGTAAAACTGGTTATTAGCAGCGGCGGCTCAACTGCGGCGATGCAGGGGCTGGAATCTCGATGCTTTTGTGGGTTTCCTGGTGGTTGTGCGTCGCTTTTTGCATATTTTACGGCGTTGCGCGCAGGCTGTTGCGCGTACTGGCAAGCACATCAGGGCGCGTTCTCGTAGAATTATGCCAATTGCACAATAGGAATTGTGCCAACTGCACAAGGGGCGTGCCAGGATGATTCTGCGCGAGCGGCCAGGGCCGGGCTGTCAGGCGTTCCAGGTCAGGCCGCCAAAGGTCCGGCGCAAATAGGCCATCTGCCCTTCGGTCAGCCTGGGACTGAGCAAATCCTGGACGTTCTTTTTCAGGTGCTCGACGTTTCCTGTGCCGATCAGCACGGAGGAAACTGCCGGATGCGCTGCGGCAAACTGGTAGGCGGCGCGGGTCAACTCGGTGACTGGCTCCCCCGCCCGCTCAAAGCCCAGCGGGTCGCGCAGGTCAGGGCGAGGCATATCCAGCAGCCCCTCGTTGATGAACTGCTCCAGGTGGCGCACCGCTTCTTCCGGGGTGCGAAGGGACGTGCGTACGGCTGCCATCACCAGCACGCCGATGTTGGCCTGCTGGGCGGCGGGCAACACTTCGCGCTCGGCCCATTGGTTCAGGATGCCATATCGCACCATGATGGTGTCAAAGAGGCCGCTCTTGATCGCTTTGGGCAGCATTTCATGCCTGGTATCGGCGGAAACGGACTCGGTAATGCCGATAAAGCGGGTTTTCCCCGCCTCTTGGGCGCGCAAAGCCGCCGGATGAAATCGTTCGACGACCTCGTCGTAAACATTCGGCATGACGAGGTGGTATTGCAGCACGTCCACATAGTCTACCCGCAGTAGCCTGAGGCTTTCCTCCAACTGGCGGGTGAGCGCCTCCGGGTCGCTGTGTATCTGATCCCCCTGGGTGATGCTGAACTTGGTGGTAAGCACGTATCGGTCGCGGGGCACGCCCTCCAGGGCGCTGCCGAGCAGTTCTTCGCTGCCGCGATAGGCTCGCGCCGTGTCGAACAGGTTGACGCCCAGGTCTAGTGCCACCCGCACTACCCGCTCCGACTCGGCGCGGGTCTGGTTGTAGCTCTGGCCCAGCCGGGAAGCGCCTCCGGTCCCCAGCCCGGCGATGGATACCCGCAGGCCAGTGCGGCCCAACACGCGATAGATCATGCGTCTCGCTCCTTTCCAGCGTACTTGACCGTTGCCATCCGGCGGATGGCTGTCATCCGTCTTTGTGCGACCATTCTACCGCATCTGGCGCAGTGGCAAAAGCGCGCGCGTGATATGGGCCGGGCGGCATATATACCGAACTACCCGCCTTCTCCCCCTGGGAGAAGGTGCCCCTGAGGGGCGGATGAGGGTGGGTGGGTGCTCTGGCCCTCACCCACCCTCACCTACGGCTGTACCCAGCCGCTCCCTCTCCCAGTGGGCGAGGGAGTCGCTCGGGACCGCTGCCATCCTTGGCGGCTTGCAACTATGCCGGCTGGAAGCCGGCGATCCAATTAGTGCGCTAGCCGCTTTCTCCCAGGGCCGGGCTTGCCAAAGATGCCCGCCGAGTGTAGGATACCGCTGCAAGCAATCACCCCCCAGGAGACGAACGATGCGCGTGGAATTGCACTATGGTCAGCATGGCTTGACAGTAGATGTTCCTGACGAGGCGACGGTGTTGCTCCCGCACCATGTGCCGGGGCTGGCCGATGAACAGGCCGCGCTGCAAGCGGCATTGCGCCAGCCGGTGGGCGGCCCCGCCCTGCGCGAGCGCGTGACGCCGGATGACCGCGTGGTAAT
>JAAYXX010000052.1 GCA_012515695.1 Chloroflexota bacterium | reverse complement strand
GGGCGATGGCGATGCTCGATACGTTGGTACACAACGAAACGGCGTTCCTGGCCGATGTCGCTACCGAGGTCCGTATCTCGGAGGCTATGGTAGAGACGGGGGATGGCGCGGATCAGTCCCGGCGGGTGGTGTTTGCCACTCCGCGAGTGGCCGACTATCGGGCCAATGTCCATCATATTGCTGACTATCTTCTGCAGTTGATGCGAGACCCCGACCTGCGGCAGCGAATGGGGGAGGCTGGCCGAAGGCGAGTGGTGGAATTGTTCGACTATCGCGCAGTAGCCAAGAGGTTTCTGCAAATCCTGCAAGAGCGGTTGGGTGTCGAATGAACATGCAGCGCAGTCTGGGGAGTATGATCGAGGAAGCGAAAGAGGCGGCGGTCCAGGTGTTGCTGCACAACATCAAGGGACCATTTCAAGGCTTGCCGCGCGCGGCGGGGTGGGGATACCCAGAGCCTTATACTCGCGACTTGATGATCTCTTCTCTGGGGATTCTGGTGACGGGCAATGAACAGCTTATAGCTGCCTTGCGGCGGGTGCTAGAGATGCTGGCCCAGCACCAAACAGAGCATGGGTTGATCCCCAGCCTGGCGGATAATCCGAACGATCTGGGGGCGAGCGACACCACGCCGCTGTTTCTCATTGGCCTCGCCCTCTATCGGCAGGCAATGGGCGAAGCCGATTTCTTGGAGGAAGCTGCTCAAAAGGCGCTCAACTGGATGGTGTACCAAAGCCCCGATGATCGGATAATGGTGGCGCAAATGCCCACCAGTGATTGGCGAGATGAGCATTGGGTGCTCGGCTATGGGTTGTATGTAAACGCGCTGGTGTACACCTATCTCCGCCTGTACGGCCAGCACGAGCAGTCGGACGAATTGTGCCGCTTGATGAACCGCTTTAACGTCCGCTTGCGGAATGGCAAACGCTGTTTGCACGAGGGCCTTGCCATCGCTCATCAGCCGTACTATGCGCTCTGGGCCTACAAAATCTACAAGGACGAACGATTTGATCTGCTGGGCAACAGCATCGCCATTCTCTCCGGAATTGCCTCCCCATCGCGCGCCCGCCGACTGGTCGCCTGGATTGAGGGGTCTTGTGACGCCTTGCGACACGACGGGCAACTGGCGGTGGACCTGCCGCCTTGCCTGTTCCCCTATATCCAACGAGAGGACGCCGATTGGCGCGAACGCTACGAGCGGTTCGGCCCGCCGGGCGATTACCACAATGGGGGCATCTGGCCCTTTATCTGTGGGTTCTATGTGGCTGCTCTCGTGGCCGCCGGGCGGCAGACGCTGGCCGAGCGCAAGCTTACGGCTCTCACCAAGCTGGTGCGCCCCGCCCGCGAGTCGCCGGTGTCCTATGGCTTTAACGAGTGGCTGCGCGCCCAGGATGGCACGCCCCAGGGGCAAGACTGGCAAACCTGGTCAGCGGCCATGTATCTTTACGCGGCGGCCTGTGTGGAACAGCGCGAGACCCCCTTTTTCGCTTCCCTTCGTGAAGAGCATCCCCCCACAGCCAACAACCCCTAGCTCGTGGCGATGTCTCGGCCGCGTGGGGGCGCTTCTCGGCAAGCTGGCCGATTGGGGGGGCACTCGGTGAACGAGCGCAGGTAGGTTGTGCAGATGAATGAACAAACGAGAGCGGGCAAATGGCTGGCCGTTGTGACGATCCTGTTGGGAGTGGTGGGGCTAGGGCTGGTATGGGCGGGGCTATCTTTTAGCTCTATTGAAGCCCTGGTTGTCACACCGCAGACCGGTTGGCCCAACGTTGCTATGACCGCGCACGTGAGTGGCCTGATGTCGCCCGCCGCCATTGCCCATGCCGGGGATGGCAGCGGGCGTTTGTTCGTCATAGAGCAGCCGGGGCGTATCCGCATTGTGCGCGATGGCGTGGTCCTGGAAACCCCATTCCTGGACATAACAGATCGCGTGAGTTGCTGCGGCGAGCGCGGGCTGTTGAGCGTGGCCTTTCCTCCCGAATATGCTGCCAAAGGCCATTTCTATGTGTACTACACCGATCTGGCAGGCAACAGCATCGTTGCTCGCTATCGGCTTGCTGAGGATGCGGACATTGCCGACGCGGCCAGCGAAGAGATCTTGATCACTATCGAGCAGCCGACGGCGGAGTACTGTGGTGGGCAGTTGGCTTTTGGGCCAGATGGTTATTTGTATATCGGGGTCGGCGGCGGCAGAGTGACCGAGGGCTATTACCCTGACGCCCAGAACGGCTATAGCCTGTTGGGCAAGGTGCTGCGGGTGGATGTCGAATCTGGGGAGCAGCCCTATGGCATTCCCCCCGACAACCCCTACGTCGGCGAGGGCGGCTATCGCGCTGAAATCTGGGCTTTGGGCCTGCGTAACCCGCGTTTCTTTGCCTTCTGTCCCGTGACGGGCGCCCTCTACCTGGTGGATAGCGGGCAACCCACCTGCGAGGAGATCAACTTTCAGGCGGCTGGGAGCGGCGGCGGCAGCAACTATGGCTGGCCCGTCATGGAGGGCTTTCGTTGCCTCGATGCCGAGGTCTGTGGTCGGCAGAATGAAGGCAGGGCGCTCGAATTGCCGGTGGCCGTCTACGACCACACGCAGGGCTGCGCCATCGCCGGAGGGGTGGTCTACCGGGGGGCCTTGCTGTATGGCGACTATTGTAGCGGCCACCTTTGGGCGCTTGAAGGCGGGGCGAGTAGTCGGGGTTGGCGGGTGGAGTTGGTGATGGACACAGGGCTGGCTATTGTGGCTCTGGGCGTGGATGAGGAAGGCAACCTGTACATAGCCGACCAGGAGACGGACACGCTCTACGCAGTGCACGAACTGCCCTGATCTGCCCGGCGGCAGCATGGGGCCATCGCGTAGGCAGTTGAAACTGTACCAACCCTTGCATCGGCATAGGCAGTTAAAACTGCAGCAACCGTTGCATCGGCATAGGCAGTTGAAACTGCACCAACCCTTGCATCGGCATAGGCAGTTGAAACTGCACCAACCCTTGCAAAGCCGCCCTACGGCGGCTAGGAAACGAGTCCACGAAGGGCGACTGTAGCCCACGAAGGTG
>JAAYXX010000418.1 GCA_012515695.1 Chloroflexota bacterium | reverse complement strand
TCGAGCCAGGGGCAGGGCAATCGAATTGGCACGGGCGCCAGCACCATTTCGCACTGGCGCTGGCGCCCGCCGAAACAAGCGCTACAACGCGCAAAATGCCCGCAGTGTAGCCGTCATCTATCCAGGTCAGCCGCTGGTCAACTGCTTCATATACTCGTCGAGGAACTCGGCCTTGGCGCGTTCCTCGGCCTTGGCCAATTCACCCTCGATATTCGAGCCTTCATCGCGAACGATCTCTTCCAGGGCCTTGAGCAAATAGTCCCCACCCTTATAGTCAGGGGCCGGGCTTTTGCCGCCATAGCTGAGGATGTCGATCAGAGGCTGGCCCCACCATTCGGGCACACCGGTGGAAACGGTATCCCAGGGCACATCCTTGAACGGAGAGGCGTACACACCTTTCAGTTCGTTCTCTTTCCACCACTCGGCCTGCTTCTTGATGTTCTCCTTGCTGTTCATCCAGCAGATGTACAGAGCAGAGGCGTCTTTTTCTTCGCGCGGCTGCTTTGGGTTCACCATCCAGCTATGCGTGGCAACACCCATATACGGCTTGATCAGGCTGTCGCCAGCCAGGGCGTTAGGCCCCACCGGATAGGGCACAAAGTTCAATTGCTCTGGCTGGAAAGTGGCCTCACCGAACAACCAGTTCAACCAGGAGGGCATAAAGTTGAACACGGAGGCTTTGCCCTGCTGAAAGTTATTCAGGTTCGTGGCAAAGTCAGAGAAGGTATCCGGGCCGGTTACCTTGTGTGTAAAGATCAAATCCTTATACATCTTGGCGGTCTCGACCACCTCTTTGTCGGTAAAGTGCAGGGTGATCGTCTTGTCTTCCTTCTCTAGCGCCACCGTGCCGCCATTCATACATAAAAAGTTGCTGAACCCCCAGTCAATGGTAGGCCACTGGTAGCCCCAGTGCTCATCGTTGGTGAGGTCCTTGCACATCTTGATCCATTCCGGCCAATCCTTGGGACCAAAGTTCAAGTCATAGCCCGCCTCTTCCAGATGGTCGCGGCGAATAGCCAGGCCGTTCACTTCGACCATGCCCGGAATCTGGGCGATCTTGCCATCATACGACGAGACTTCCTGGATAATGGGCATCAGGTCTTCCCATTCGGGGAAGTATAGGGGAACATAATCGTCCAGAAACTCGACGTTACCGATGGAGGCCATATCCAGGGTAAAAGAGTTGTTATCAAAAAAGACTGCTCCAGGTCCTCCCTCGGTGCTGAGGGCTGTGACCCAGTACTCGCGGCGCTTTTCAACGGTAACGCTGGGGAACGGCAGGTGCTCGACTTCGATGTGGGGGAACTGCTCGGCGAACCACTCTTGTTTGAGGCGGTTGAACACCGACGGGCCAGTGGCATCTTCGGCGACCAGGTCATGGACGCGAATCTTGACCTTTTGCGCAGGGGCGGGGGCGGCGGTTGCTTCGGATTTTTCAACGACCTTTTCCGCCTCGGCCGACGTAGGCGCCGGAACGGCTGTGGGCAATTCTTTCGGGGCGCACCCGCTGAGAACACCAGCGGTTACCAATCCGGCCATTTTGAGGAAACTACGGCGCGACAAACGACTAGCCATGATAAGCCTCCTTGTCAGGTGAGAGAATTGGATGTTCGCTCCAGAGCATCATTGTCCCAAGGTCTGTGCTACTTGGCGTGCATCCCCCCTTTCTGCGACATGGCAACCTTGACGCACCCCCCGCTATCTACTAGAATCCATAGGTGTAGGCGTGGAAAATGGACGGAAGGTCGCAGGTCCAGCTAATATCTGGTTAGTCAACACCCCTTCTGCCCTTACTGTAACATAGCTGGGCCTCTGAATGAACAGGTTTCCTATCAAATCGCTATCAAACTAGTATCAGATGCCGGGCTGGTGAGACCCTTGATAACTCGCGATGAGTTCGCCCAGTTGGTCAAAGAGGCCCTGAATAATCTGTACGACCCGGTCTATCTGCAAACGCACGCTCTCGGCGACATTCTGCGAGTGGAGCCTGCCCCTGGAGAGACGGCCGGTGAGACGGTACGGGCTGTGCTGCGCGACGCCATCCAATCGCTCAAGCCACCGCCCTCTATCCCGGTCACACGTCCAGAGTGGATGGCCTACCGGGTGCTGTCGCTGCACCACCTCCGCTCGCTGACAGCGGACCAGGTGTGCGAAGAGTTGAATATCAGCGTCGCTTCGTTCTACCGTCGCCAGCGTGAGGCGTTGGCGGCGCTTACTTCCTTGCTGTGGGATCGTTACCAACAAACGCTACCCCCGGCCCAGGCCGAGGAGGAGGGCACTACAGACGACCAGGCGCGGGCCAACACCGTGAACCTCGCCGAAGTGCTGCCCCGCAAGTCCATTCGCGTGTACGATTTGCTGGTGGGCATCGAGCAGACCATGCTCCCGCTGGCCCAGCAACGCAATGTGCGCCTTCAGATTCACGCTCCCCAGGCGCTTCCGCCGGTATATGGCGCGCCCTCGATCTTGCGGCAGGTTATCTTGTGCGCCCTGGCCGAAGCGATGTCGCAACTGCGGGAGGACACCCTGAAGCTGGCTATCTCGCATCAGGGCCAGGAAGTGCTGTGGACGCTCTCCTCAAGAACACCTCAAGCCCTGACGCAGATATTGGAAACGTCCAGCGCAATCTCCCTCTGCCGCGACCTGTTGCATGTGTATGGCGGGCGCATCTGGATAGCGACTAGCCCAGAGCGCGGCAGTATGTTGTGCTTTGCCATCCCCGTCGCCCACCTGCCCACCGTCTTGGTGATAGACGACGATCAGCGGGCAGTCGAGCTGTATCGCCGCTATCTGCGCGGCTATGATGTGCTGGGCGTTCGCACGGCCCGCGAGGCGGCGGAAACGTTGGCCCAGCTCAAGCCCGACCTGATCTTGCTGGACGTGATTCTGCCCCAGGGAGATGGCTGGACTATTCTGCAAAACCTCAAGGCCAATGCGGATACCAGGGATATCCCGGTTATCGTCTGCTCGATTATGGGGCAGCCCGACCTGGCGCTGGCCTGGGGGGCGATAGAAGTGCTGCCCAAGCCGATCAGCCCAGAAAAGCTGCTGGAGACGGTACATCGCTGGCTACCTCTGGAAGATAGCGGGGAGTCAGCGCATCCAGTAGCGCCTGCAAACGTTTGACCCCTTCGGTAATGCTCACCGGCCGCTGGGAGTAGACCCCGATGTGCGTCCCTAGCGTGGCCGTATCCCCCACCATATCCCGCGCCGAAACAACTACCACAGGCACTGCGCGCAAGCGATGGTCGATGCGCATTTGCGCGATGGTGCGCTCGCCGTCTAACCCCGGCATCAACAGGTCAATGAAAATCAGGTCGGGAACTCGGGTCTGCATGATCTCTAGCGCCTGCTGCCCATCGTACGCCTTCCAGACGCGAGGGGCCTCTGGCGTGCTGGTGAGCATGATCTCTAGCAGGCGCACAGTATCGGGGTCGTCATCTACCACCAACACGTTCATCTCTTTGCCGTTCCACTGCACCTGCCGGATGGTTGCCTCGACCATCTCGCGAGTGACCGGCTTCATCAGGTAGCTCAACGCTCCCTCGACCTGAGGCCCCTGGGTCAACTGGGGCATGGAGCAAGAGATTACCGGCACATCCACCTGAGCGACGGCCAGCGCAGCGCGCACGTGTTCGGCAGAGGGGGGCGGGGCCACCACGGCTCGCGGGTAATAGTCGTGTATCAGGGGCAGCAGGTCGTGTTCCCTGGGCACGCCAATGACGTGATAACCCTCCAGATAGCGGGCCAACAGCCGCACAATAGCCGGGTCTCGGTGCAACACCAGACAGACATCGTGGGGCCGCGCAGGCAGCGGGCTGTCTGTCGGTCGCGAGTGCCGGGGTTGCGTCGGCGTGGTTTCGGGCAGGGGCAGCGTAAAATAGAAACGGGTGCCTACGTTTTCCTGGCTTTCGGCCCAAATCCGGCCCCCGTGCAACTCGATCAGGTGCTTGCTGATCGCCAACCCCAGTCCAGTCCCCTTGACGCTGTCTCCTTCAGTCAGGTGCAACTGGGAAAACTCTTCAAAGAGCCGGGGAAGCTCATCAGACGAGATGCCCCGGCCAGTGTCTTGAATGCTGACCAGGACGCTATCGGGGCGGCGGGTGACATCCACCGTGATGCCCCCCTGCTGGGTAAAGCGGACGGCATTCGTGAGCAGGTTGAGCATGACCTGCCGGAGGCGCACCCGGTCGGCGAGGATGGTGGGCAGGCCATCCGCTGGCAAATGCACCTCAAGGTAAAGGCCCTTGCGCTCTGCCAGCGGGCGCACCACGCGAATAGCGTCCTCCACCACCTGTTCCAGGCCCATCCGGTCTTTGACCAGGGGCATATGCCCCGCCTCCACCTGCGACAGATCGAGCACGTCGTCCAGCAGCGAGACCAGATGCTGGCTGCTGGAGTATATCGTATCCACGTCGGCCCGGTATTCGCTGGGCAGGGCCACGCCATACCGCTCAGGGGAGAGCGCCATCAGGCGGCTGAACCCCAAAATCAGGTTCAGCGGCCCGCGCATCTCATGGCTGACGGTGGCCGCAAAGCGGGCTTTGTTGGCCCGCGCAATCTCGGCTTGCTGGCGGGCCAGCATCAATTCGTTATTCGCCCGCTCGATGCGGTAGGTGGCCTCTTCCAGCGCCCGAAAGACGCGGTATAGCTCGCCTCGGCGGTCGCGAGCCTCGATCAACGCGCCCCTGAGCGCATCCCAGCCCGTCAGGGCCAGGTAAATGGACTCGCGAAAGGGTTGATGGCCGATGGCGACAGCTCCCCATACCAGCAGGTAAAGCAGTGGCACCAGCACGTTCATTTCGGGATATGCCGCGAGATAGCCGGTTTGTGAGTGTACCAGGAGCAATACGATGGCGCTGACCAGGGTAGCCAGCAGCGCGTGCCAGATGCCCAGCAGGGCGTTGGCAATGATGATCGCCAGCACGGCAACCGCCAGGGTGAGGCCAGAGGGGTAGACCAGGTTCAGCACGATGGTAAGGGCAATCAGGGATACCAGGAGCAACCAGGAGGCGAGGATAAAGTGGCGGTTGCGGAGGCGGAAGCTCAGATAGCCCACCACCCCAACCAAAAGCCAGGCGACATCCAAAAGGCCAACGGAGGAACTCTCCCACAATACCCACAGCAGCCACCCGCCAAAGAGCAGGCTCAGAAACCCCAGGTACGCGGGCAGCAAGGCGTGGCGCAGATCGGTCATCTCTTCCCGCAGGGTCTGTTGCGTCGCTTCAATGTCGAGAGTGTCGCGATCCATCATCAGCCTCCTCAGGAACAGCAAGCCCTAGATAGGACAAGAGGTTCACAATCAACGAACGTGCCAAGCTGCGAGAGTGAGGGATTTGGGGAACCAGCGCACGTTCATCATAGCAGACCCCTCGGTCTGGCGTCAATAGAGAATCGGACACGTGATTGACGGGCTGGGATTACCAGCTATGATAGACACACTTGGCGAGATCGAGCGGGCCTGTCGCGCCAGCGTTCCATCAGCAGCGACTCTATGCCCCAACGCTGACCCATTCCCTCAGGAGGCAACAACAAATGGCATACGAACCGACCATAGAATCCCTGCGCCAACATCAGGTACCAGAGTGGTACCACGACGCGAAACTTGGCATTTTTATCCATTGGGGCCTGTATTCTGTGCCCGGTTGGGCGCCCTTGAGCGGCGACATCACCAAGATTATCGCAGAGCATGGCTGGGCCGCCATGTTCAGCCGCAATCCCTACGCCGAGTGGTATCTCAACAGTCTCAAGTTCGAGAACAGCGCCACCCGCAAGTATCACGAATCCACCTGGGGGGTGGATTTCACCTACGATCAGTTCGCGCCGCTGTTCAACCAGGCGGTGACGGCCTGGGACCCGCAAGACTGGGCGAGTCTGTTTCAGCAGGTCGGTGCGCGGTATGTCGTGCTGACCACCAAACACCACGACGGCTTTACCCTCTGGCCGACGGCGCACCCTTGCCCCCGCAAACCTGATTACTATGCCACCCGCGATCTGGTGGGCGAACTGACCGACGCCGTGCGCGGGCGGGGCCTGCGTATGGGGCTGTACTATTCCGGCGGGCTGGACTGGTCGTTCAACGAGACGCGCATTGAGGACGTGAACGATACGCATAGCACGATTGTGCAAGAGCCGGAATTTGTGGCATATGCCAACGCCCACTGGCGAGAGCTGATTGACCGCTATCAGCCAGCGCTATTGTGGAACGATATTGGTTACCCCACCGCCGCCAACCTGCCAGAGCTGTTTGCCTACTATTACAACCGCGTGCCCGAAGGGATCATCAACGACCGCTTTGCCCAGGTAACGACGCGGGAGGCTGCAACGGGCGACGATATGTTGGCCTCGCCGCAAGGCCGCCACTATGACATCATCACGCCTGAATATACCTCTTTCCCCGACATCCAGACTCAAAAATGGGAGACTTGCCGAGGGATCGGCCATTCGTTTGGCTACAACCGCAACGAGGGAGACGAGCAACTGATCTCGGTAGAAGCCCTGATTCACCTGTTCGTGGACATTGTGAGCAAGAACGGCAACTTGTTGCTCAACATCGGCCCGATGGCCGATGGCACAATTCCGGCGAACCAGCGTCAGCGGTTGGAGGGGCTGGGGGCCTGGCTCCAAATCAACGGGGAGGCGATGTTCGGCAGCCGCCCGTGGGTGCAGGCCGAAGGCCGCACAGCGCAGGGGATCAGCGTGCGCTATACGCAGCAGGGCCGCGCGCTGTATGCCACTTTGCTGGGCAGCCCCACCGAGCGCCAGATTCGCCTGGAAGGGCTGGCCGCCGATGCCAACGCCACCGTGCAGCTATTGGGGCGAGGCGGCGTGCTGGCATGGCAACAGGAGAACGCCGACATGGTCATCACCTTGCCGGAGAACCTGCCAGATTCCCCGGCGCATTGCTTCAAGATTACCCCGCTGCCCACGGTAGCGCGCTGATTACCAGGAGCATCTGATCTAGCATGGATACCGCCCTCTCCCGCTGGACGAAACCCCGGCGGGCGAGGGCATCTGATCCCCTCGCCCTTTGGGAGAGGAAGCGGCTGAGTACAGCCGGGAGTGAGGGCATCTGGTTCCCTCGCCCCCTGGGAGAGGGCTAGGGTGAGGGTTCCCCTAGGGTGAGGGTTCCCCTTCAAACGAGGGAGCGCGTTCCTCCAACACCCGCAAAATAGCCTCCATGACCTCGGCAGTCTGTTCCATCACCTCGTAATTCCAGAACCGCAACACTCGGATCCCTTGCGCCTGCAACTCGGCACTGCGGCGAGTGTCGCGGCGCAATTGGTCATCCTCCCCATGCCCGCCCCCGTCGATTTCTATGGCCAATCGCGCCTCCCAGCAGTAAAAGTCGAGGATGAACCGCCCTACGACGTGCTGTCGGCGAAATTTGTAGCCGTTGAGCTGCCGATTGCGGAGTAACTTTCAAAGTAGCTGCTCTGGATTTGTAGCCTGCCGCCGCAGGAGGCGGCAGCGTTCTAGCATGTCGGCAGGTAGCAGCCCTTTGTTGGTGGGTAATTGGTCGGGCATGGCGCAGCCCTCTTGGTTTATGGTGGGCAGGTTTTATTGCGTTCGCGGGCGCGAGTCATTCACCAGGGATGGCCCTCACCCGCCCTTCGGGCACCCTCTCCCAGGGGGCGAGGGAGGCAGGCACCCTCACCCTCAGCTCCTAAGGAGCTGCGCCCTCTTCCAATGGGCGAGGGAACCAGAGCTGGCTCTATTCCTTTTCGGCAATGTCGTACTTGTCCGGGTCGGGCAGCGGCACAGGATGGCGGCCGCCCTCGGTGCAGACGCTCCAATCGGCGAGGCGCAGGCGCATATCCGCCAGCACCCCGGCCAGCGCGGGGTCATCCACCACGTTGGTCAGTTCCCACGGATCGCGGGTCAGGTCGTAGAGTTCGTCCCGGTCGCCCATTGGATCGTGGACATATTTCCATTCCCGCGTGCGTACCATCTTGCGGCGGCCCTCTGCCTCACGCCATTGCAGCGAGCGGAGCAGCGCCCGACGCCCATAGGGCACGGATAGCTTCCGCAAGTCGTCCATCGCAAAGACCGGGCCGCCCGCGCCATACTCGGAAAAAGTCGCCTCGCGGGGAGCCGCGCCCGTCACCGTGGGCAACGGCTGGCCCTGCATCGAGCGGGGAACCGCTACCCCTTGCAACTCTAGCAGCGTGGGGACAATGTCCACCAGATTCACCAGACTACCATCTACCTGCCCCTGGGAAACGCGCCCCGGCCACGAAACAATCAGCGGGACCCGCGTCAGGGCATCGTAAAAGACGCCCCCCTTGCAGATCATGCCATGCTCCCCGGCGAAATCGCCGTGGTCGGCGCAAAAGACGACGATGGTTTTCTCGCGCAGGCCCAGCCGATCCAGCGCATCGAGAATCTGCCCCACGCCATCATCGAGAAAGCGCACCATGCCATAGTAGGCAGCCAGCACGCCATAGATGTCCGCCTCGTCATTGTCCTCAATGCCCATCATCTGATATAGTACGCGGTTGCGCTCCGGGGCATCGTCGAACTCGCCTTCGCGCCAGGGCGGCAACTGCAACACCTCCGGCGGGAACATTTCGGCGTAACGGCGAGGGGCCTCATACGGCTCGTGGGGGTCGGGGAAAGAGACCCACAGGGCAAAAGGGTCCTGGCGATGCTGTTCCAAAAAGCGCACCGTCTGTCCCGCCACGAGGCCCGTGCCGTAATCCTCCAGGGGGAAATCCGTGTGCGCCCAGGAGAACTGGGGGCTGGAAGCGGGCATGTTGCGCCGGACGGCGTGGGCGGCGTGGATGGCCTCCACGGGGCGGAACCACTCCATGCCCTTGGTGCGCTGGTCTCGCGGCAGCCCCACGTGCGATATCTCGCACCAGGTATCGAACAAGGCCAGGTCGTCCGGCTGATCAAAGCAGTGGTTCTTGCCGATCAGGCCGCAGTGCAAGCCCATGTCGTGCCACAGTTTAAAGGCGTGCAGCGCATCGGCGGGCATCAGCGTTTCGTTGCGGCGCGCCCCGTTGGTGTGAGGATACTGCCCCGTCCACAGCGCCACGCGGGCGGGCACACACAGAGGATGCGGGGTGAACGCCTGCTCGAACAGCACCCCCTCGCCCGCCAGCCGCTCCAGGTGGGGCGTGCGGCAAAAGGGGTTGCCATACAGATGACTGGCTGTCGCCTTCATCTGGTCGCACATAATCAGCAGAATGTTGGGTTGTTCCATGATCTCTCCTATCGCTTGTTCATTGCGCGACACAGGCGCGAACTGTCTACCCTGCGGGCAACAATTCCGCCTTGAACACCGTGACGGCCTGCCCGCGCAAGGCCACTCGCTCCCCCTGCCAGGCGCAACCCACCACGCCGGTTCGCGCCGAAACCTGCCAGCCGACCATCTCGACTTTGCCCAGCTTTTTGCTCCAATAGGGGGCCAGGTAGCAATGGGCCGAGCCAGTTACCGGGTCTTCGCTGATGCCCAGGGCGGGCGCGAAAAAGCGCGAGACGAAATCATAGCCCGGCGTCTCGGCGCGACTGGTGACGATCACGGCGCGCGCATCAGTCGCCAGCAGCGCGGCGAAATCGGGCACCATCTCGGCCACCTGCCTCTCGGATTCGTATTCGAGCAGATAGGTATTGCCCTTGGCCGAAGAGAGGACAGAAGTATGCCGGGGAACCGCGCCCAGTGCCCGGTTCAACAGGGCATTAGCCTGCGTGTCGGTCACGAACCGGGCCGGAAAGTTCATCTCGATGCCGTCCGCCCGCTTGCTGGCGGTCAGCAGGCCGCTCTTGGTCTCAAAGCGGGCCTCCTGGTCGGGGCGCAAATACCCCTCCGCCCACAGAATGTGCGCCGTTGCCAGAGTCGCGTGCCCACACAGGCCCACCTCCTGCTTGGGGGTGAACCAGCGCAAGCCGAACCCATCCCCCTGCGGCAAGGGAAAAGCCGTCTCGGACAGGTTCATCTCGGCGGCAAGCGCCTGCATCCAGGCATCGGGGCGCGGCCCATCCAACACGCAGACGGCGGCAGGATTGCCCCGGAAGGGCTGGTCGGTGAACGCGTCTACCTGATAGAGCTTCATAGGATAGCCTCCTGTTTACGCTCGGCAGCCTGTGCGGGCGGGCTGTTATCTCCAAGTTTTAACAGAATAGTTCGGTAACCGAGGCAGCGCTGGCCTTGCTACTGCTCGCTCGGCCCAGCCAGCGGCATATATGCCGAGGAATGAATTCCCAGGCTGCGGAAAGAGAAAACCCGTTGAAACGGGTTGGCTATTCTATAGTGTACTTGAGTACACTTTTTCAACCACCAGCCTGGCACTTTAGTGCTAGGCGTTCGGCGCGGGCCGCAGCCACAGTGGGTTACCCAGATTAATAGTTAAACTTCAACTGCCTACGAGATGGCGCGTCGGGTTACCAAAGTAAATAGTCGACCTTTATTCTAGCGGCGGAAACTGCAACGGATAGCGCCCAAACTCGTCAATGGCGTCGGCAAGGGCCTGCTCATGCTCTGCGGGGAATGGCAACCCCTGGTCGGGGCCGCAGAAATAGCCCCCCTCGCGGCCCAACTGCCAGACGCGACGGCGCACCTCGCAGCGAATGGCCTCCGGCGGGCCGCTCATGATCAGCGCGGAGCCAATGCCCCCCTGCAAGGCCATGCGGCCCTGGGTTTTGCGTCGCAGGCCTTCCAGGTCGTTGGCCGAAACCTGGATGGGATTCAGAATATCCACGCCTAAATCCATGAACACATCGAGAATCGGCTCGATGTGACCGCAACTATGGAACGCCACCAACACGCCGTGCTGCTTGTACAGGTCGAACAGCCGCCGATATTCCGGCACGAAAAACTCGTTGATGATGCGGGGAGAGAGCAACAGGGCGCGTTGCGTGCCCAGGTCATCGCCCATCGCGACCATCTCGACGCCCAGGGAGAGATAGTGGCGGGCGATGCCAAGCTGAAAGTCCATGATGCGATGCAGCACCTCTCGCGCGGCGGTGGGTTCCGTGTGGAAATAGCACATCATGTTCTCCATGCCCACCAGCATATAGCTCTTTTCCCACAGGGTATCGCGGTGCGAGCCACACAGGAATTGCTCCTCCCTGTTATAGCCCTCCACGCTACGGTAGATCAGGCTGCAAATGCGCTCGTCGTCGGGGTCGGGCCAGCGATAGGTGGACAGCGTGCGCAGATCGGCCAGCGGGTTGCCGCGAGGAAAGCCCATCACCCCATCCTGCTCCTTCACCCAGGTCGTGCCCCAGATATCCTGCCAGGAAGAGCCGACGGGCAGGTGATGGCCGCCCCCCGCGTACCCCTCGTGGTTGCAGCCGTGGTAGCCGATGGCATGACACGGCGGCCCGCCGACGATGCGCTCAGGATGGTCGAATCGCAGGATACGCAAGGCGTTCTCTTTGGGGTTCATCGGGAGTATCCTTTCCTGCGCCAACCTACTGCAAGAACCCTTGAGCGCGCAGCCAGTTCTCTAGCAGCGCCTCCCAGGTGCTATGCGTGGGGCGGCGATCATAAACGCCTGAACCATGCACGCCGGAGCTATACAAGTGTAGCTCGTAAGACACGCCATGATCGGCCAACGCCTGAGCATAGCTCATCAGGTGGCTGGGCGCGATGACTTGGTCTGTCACGCTGCCCATGATAAACGCCGGAGTCGTGCGCTCGCTAACCGGAACCTGGGCGGAGTAGCGGTCCAGCAGAGCCGCGTCGGGCTGGCTGGTTCCCAGTGCAAACACCCGCAGGCCCGGCAGAATTCGGAGGCAGATGGCGGGGTAGAACAGGATCGCCAGGTCGGGGCGGGCGCTTGTGTCAGCGATGGCGTCCGCCATCAACGGGTCGGGTTCGTCGAACAGCGACGAAGCCAACGCCGCGAGATGCCCCCCCGCCGAAAAGCCAATCACCGCCACCCGCGAGGGGTCCAGGCCATACTGGGCCGCGCTGGCGCGCACCAGGCGGATAGCGCGCTGGGTATCGTCAAGGGGCGCGGGAAGCACGTAGGGGAGCAGGCGATATTGCAGCACAAAGGCGGCCACGCCGCGCTCGGCGAACCATTCGGCAAAGGGGAACGCCTCCCACGGGGCCTGCACGCGATAGCCGCCGCCGGGGATGACCACCACCGCCGAGCCATTCGCCCGCTCTGGCGCAGGCAGCACCGGGTAGAGCACCGGCTCATGCCGCCAGCCCACCCCGCCCGCCCCCGGCGCACCCTCCGGCCAGAGGCGAATGGCGTTCTCGCGGGCCTCGGCTACGACCTGCTCGGATACCTGCTCGCGCCAGGTTCCCCGCAGCATCTCGAACGCAAACGGGTAATTTATGTCGTCCTCTTGCGGGCCAACAGCGCCATCCTCGTGCCCAAGCGCCTGGGCGAATTCGAGAGACCAGCGCTCCCTGGGAATATAGACATGTGATCGGTCCGATGGCATAGCGTAAACCTCCTGAGATGGAAGTGGGTAACAAGCTAATCTCGTGGGCGTTCGTGCCCCTTGAGCGTCCGGTAAAAGAAAGCGTCCTCCAGTTGGTAGATTTCCGGCGCATGCCAGGGGATGTCCGTCGGGTCACGCCGATAGTCCAGATGATCGCCGCCGTGGACAATGTGCAGCCGCACGTCCGCGCCCGCTCGCCACAGCTTTTCGTAGAGCAGAACGCTCTGCACCACGCTAACGATCACGTCCACGTCACCATGCAGCAGCAACATGGGCGCAGCATCGGCGGAGGCATAGGTCACCGGGCTGGCCGCCGCGAGCTTGTCCAGATGCGCCGATAGCCGCTCCCCTCCGGCAACATCCACGCCGATGATTCGGCCAAAGAACTCGGCCCCAGGGCAATTGTCGGGGTCTGGCCCCACCATGTACAGGAAATCGGTCACGGGGAAGTAGCAACAAACCCCCTGCACCCGGCTAAAGACGCCGGGAGTGCCCGAGTCGCCCTCTAGCTCTGGGCGGTCGCCGGTAACGCCCACCATTGCCGCCAGGTGGCCGCCCGCCGAATCGCCCCACACGCCAATGTGGCTCCCATCCAGGCCATATTCCGCCGCGTGGGCGCGCACCCAACGGACTGCCGCCTTGCAGTCATAGAGGTTGTTCGGAAATGCGCCGCCCTGGCCGAGCAGCCGATAGTTGATGCTGGCGACGGCGTATTCCTGGTCAATGAGCCGCATAGGGTAGGGGCACCACGACTTGTCCAGGCCCGACCAGCCGCCCCCGTGGATATAGACGATGATTGGCACAGCGCGCAGGGCGTTGTTGGGCACGTACAGGTCGAGAGTCAGGTCCATGCCCCCGCCATTGCCATAGACGATATCGCGATGTGCAGTGTAGCCCGAATACATGGCAGCCTCCTTGATGGCAAACAGGGATGAGCGTATCCTAGTCCACCAGGGCCGCCGCGTCAACAGCCAAGACGTTGGCCGCCAACCCTGAATTGGGTAATCGTTCAGATTTGAGGGGAGGGGAGGGGAGTAATAGGGGGGTTATGAGTCTAAACAAAATGTTCGGGAACAGCCATTAGGATGGGCGGTTGAAACTGCGGCAACGTTTGCCTCGCCATGCATGGCGCACCTGCCTTCGCAGGTTCGCTTCCCAGCCGCCGAAGGGCGGCTGAGCCAACTCGTTGGCACGCACTGGTTGGTGCAGTTTCAACTGCCTATGAGATGGCGCGCCGGGTTCAAGCCATCCGAACATCTACTGAATTGGTGGAAAATAGCGACTCGTGGTAACATAATCCCAATGACGTCTATCGGGTACGCGGATACTGTCAACCGAGGCGTGCGAATGGAGAAAACCGAGGAGTCACTTCGGCAAGGGGGCCGCACGAACTGGCTGATCACCGGCGGGGTGGTGATCGCCCTGATCTTGTTGGTAGCGTACGGCCTGCGAGAGCAATCCCCGCTGGAACAGGGGCTGGCGCCCGATTTTACCCTGTCTCTGCTCGATGGCGGCGAGGTTCGATTGGCGGATTTGAGCGGGCAGGTTGTGGTACTCAACTTTTGGGCCAGTTGGTGCCAGCCCTGCCGCGACGAGGCCCCGGCCCTGAACCGGGCTTGGCAAGTGTATCGGGACCGAGGGGTGACAATGATCGGCGTAGCGTTCAAGGATACAAAAGCCCAGGCGAGCGCCTTTGTCGCACGCCACGAGTTGAACTACCCTAACGGGCTGGATCGGCGCAACCAGATCGCCGGGGCGTATGCCGTTACGGCCATACCAGAGACGTTTGTGATTGCGCCCAATGGCCGCATTACCGCGCACTTTGTCGGGGGCGTGACCGAGGCCCAACTGAGCGCCGCACTGGACGCAGCGCTACAGGAGCAATAAGCACTAGAGCAAGAGAACTATTGTCTTACCCACCATCGAATTTGCCAGTTTTCCCAAAGCAACTGGCCCCTTTGCACTCCCCATCACTCCCATAACACCTGATAATCCTTTTGGCTTGCCCATAGATAAACACTATAATCCCGCGTAAATGGAGTGGGATAATTCTGTTTGAATCGAGAGGGATGATGTCTGTACAGCATCGCACGAGTCGGATGCCCCGACTCTTGATCGGGGGCCTGGTCATCGCTCTGGCCGCGTTATATCTGCTCTATTCCACCGCACAAGGGGCTACGACGTACTACCTGACGGTAGAGGAAGTCAAAGCCCAGGGGCCTTCTGGGCGAAATGTGCGCGTAGCAGGCGACGTGCTCGGCGAGAGCATCGTCTGGGACGCGCGCGCGCTCGTTCTCCAATTCGAGATCACCGATGCCAGCGGCGTGCTCCCCGTGTCGTATCACGGCCCGCGCCCCGATATGTTCCAGGATGGCGCTACGGCAGTTCTGGAAGGGCGCTATACGGCAGAGGGGATATTCGAGGCGCAGACGCTCCTGTTAAAGTGCCCCTCCAAGTACGAGGGGGCGGAGTAGATGGCGGCTATTGGTTCGTATGCGTTGGGGTTGACCCTGATCGTCTCGCTGTATACCCTGATTGCTGCGATTCTGGGGACGCGACGCAGGTCGAGCGCCCTGCTACAGAGCGCCCGCAACGGCGTGTGGGTGACGGCTGCCACGACCACGGCGGCTGTGGGGTTGTTGCTGGCCTTGTTGTTGCGGCGCGATTTCTCGGTATCGTATGTCTATGGGCACACAAACAGCCACCTGCCCCTGGCCTACACCATTTCGGCCCTGTGGGCGGGGCAAGAGGGGTCTCTGCTGCTCTGGCTGTGGTTCCTGGCCTTGTTGAGCGTTATCGCCGTTTGGCGTCAGCAGGCAATAGCCCGCGCGGCGTTGACCGCCCGGTCCGTAGGGGCGGCCCGCGTTTCCACCAAGCACGCGCCCGCCATACCCCAGACTGCCGCGCTCCCCTATGCAGTGGCCGCGCTGACGCTGAATCAGGCGTTTCTGGCCCTGGTGTTGCTCGCCGCCTCCAACCCCTTTGCGCTTCTGCCAGTAACCCCGACAGACGGACAGGGATTGAATCCCCTCTTGCAGAACTTTTGGATGGTGATGCACCCGCCCGTGGTGTTCCTGGCCTATGCCGCTTATACCGTGCCCTTTGCGCTGGCATTCGGGGGGGTGGTGACTGGACGATTCACCCGCGAGTGGCTGGAAAGCGTCCGCCGGTGGGCCTTGTTCGCGTGGTTGTTCCTGGGGGCTGGCATCCTGATGGGCGCGTGGTGGGCCTATCTGGAACTGGGCTGGGGCGGCTACTGGGCATGGGACCCGGTGGAAAACTCGTCATTGATCCCCTGGCTGACCGGCACCGCCTTGCTGCACTCGCTGATGATGCAAGAGCGCCGGGACACGTTCCGCCAGTGGAACCTGTGGTTGATCGGCGCCACCTTTTTGCTGTGCCTGTTCGCTACGTTCGTCACACGCAGCGGCGCGGTTCAGTCGGTCCACGCGTTCGGGCTTTCCTCGTTAGGAAACTATTTCATCGGCTTTATCCTGCTCTTGCTCGCCATTCAGGTCTATCTGCTGCACAAACGGCGACAACAGATAAATATGCCGCAGGAGGTGGGCGCGCTGCTATCCCGCGAGGCCAGCCTGCTGCTGACGAACCTGCTATTCGTAGGCGCGGCGGGCATTGTGCTGCTGGGCATCCTCTTCCCCACGCTGGCAAGAGCCATCCAGGGGCGCGAGATCAGCCTGGGGGCGGCATTCTACGAGCGGACGGTAGGCCCTCTGGCCCAAATCATCGTGCTGGTTATCGGCGTTTGCCCCTGGCTGCCGTGGGGCGGGATGAAATCCGGCGCGCTGTGGCGCAGGCTGCTGCCCGCCACGCTGGCCGCGCTGGGCGTTGTGGTGGCGTTGCTTCTGCTGGGCATCCGATACGGCCCGGCGCTGGTGGCTTTTGGCGTGGCCGCGTTCGTGCTGGTTTCCCTCCTCGCCTCGACCTATCGGGAGGTGGCCGTCCGCCAACGCAGCCAGCGCGAGCGCCCCATGCAAGCCCTGGCGCGCCTCTGGCAAAAGGGTTACCGCCGATACGGGGGGCGCATCGTACACCTGGGAGTGGTGCTCATTGCCGTCGGCATTACAGGCTCGTCCATCTACCAGGACGAGGTGCAGGTGAGCCTGACTCAAGGCGAGCAGGTTGATCTGGGCGGGTACAGCGTGCGCTACCGCCAGCCCTTTATAGAGACCAGCCCCCTCTATCAGCGCGTGGGGGCAGAGGTAGACATTCTGCGCGGCGAGTCTGTCGTAACCACGCTCAAGCCCGTGAAGGACTTTTTCTGGAGCGCCGACCAGTGGGTCACCGAAGTAGCCATCCACACGACCCTGAAGCAAGATTTGTACGTAATTCTGGCGGGGATGGAGGACGACGGCAAGCTGGCGAGCTTTCGCCTGTTGGTCAACCCGCTGGTCGTCTGGTTGTGGATTGGGGGCGCGCTGCTGTTGATGGGCGGGGTAATCGCCTGGTGGCCGCGGCCTGGACCGCAAGTGCCCGCGTCGGAAGAGGAGGACGCATGAGCAAGCGCATCTTGTGGCTGTTGCTCCTGCTCGGCCTGCTGCTGACCACTGCGAGCGCCGCCACCGCACAGGAGACTGCCCCCAAAGGCACGCTGACCGGCCAGGTGGTGAATGGCACAGAGGGCGGCGAGTCTCCCGGCGGGCTGGAAGTGACTGTGTGGGCGATGCAAAACGGCGAGCGCGTCCGCTCGCAAGTGGTCACGGCGGACGCAGAAGGGCGCTTTGCCGTCAACGACCTGGACACCAGCGCCGAGTGGACCTACCTGCTGCAAACCACGTACCAGGATGTCACCTATGCGCAGGGGCCGCTGCAATTCGAGGCAGGGCAAGCCGCGCTCGCGACCATGCTGCCGGTATACGAGACCACCACGGACGATGCAAACATTGTCATCGAGCGGGTACACCTGATTTTCAGCGAGCAGGAGCGGGGCCTTGCGGTAGCCGAGTTGTACGTGTTCACCAACACCGGGGACTGCACCTACATCGGCCAGGAGGAACTGGACGGCAAGCGTTGGACCTCGCGCTATGCGCTGCCAGAGAACAGCCGCAGCCTGTCGCTCAACGATGGCGCGCTGGGCGAGCGGTTTTTGGCCACCGCCGACGGTTTTGTGGACCGGGAACCCCTCTGGCCGGGCCGTACCACGGTAATGTTTCGCTATGCCCTGGACGCGACCAGCGACGCATATGATCTGGCGCGAGCGATCCACTACCCCATTATGAGCATGAACGTGCTGCTTCCCGATACCGGCCTGACGCTCGAGAGCGCCGATCTACAGTTGCAGGGCAAGCTAGAGGCTCAGGGAGAGCGATATTGGAACTATATCGCCAGCGACCTGGCTGCGGGCCACCAGCTCGACTTGACCATTCACCCGGCCCCGTCCGGCGCGGCTCAACCCAGTGGGGCAGCGACTGGCAAGCAAAGGCCAACGTCAATCTGGCAAGTCGGCGTGATGCTGTTGGGCGGGGGAGCAGTCGGGGTAGCGTTGGCCTACCCCTTTTGGCAGCAACGGCGAGCATCTCGCTCCGGGCATAAGACGAATTAGTTTGATTGCTTCTGCATCGCGCTGAAAGAGGATGGATGATAATAGCAGAACAGCTCACCAAGTGGTTCAACGGCCAGCCGGTGTTGCAGGGCATTGATCTGCGCGTCTCCCCAGGGGAATGCGTCACCATCATGGGACCCAATGGGGCGGGCAAAACCACGCTGCTGCGGATTCTGGCGACCTTGAGCCGCCCCAGCGGAGGGCGGTTCACCATAGACGGGCTGGCCCCAGAGAGCCACGCGAACGCCATCCGGCAGCGGTTGGGCCTGATCTCGCACCAACCGCTACTGTATGAGGACTTGTCGGCGGAGGAAAACCTGCGCTTCTATGGGCGCATGTACGAGGTGCCAGACCTGGAGCGACGAACAGTCGCCCTGCTCGAACGCGTGGGGCTGGACCTGCGCCGCTATGAACTGGTGCGGACCTTTTCGCGGGGAATGAAGCAACGGCTGGCAATTGCCCGCGTGCTGCTGCACGAGCCAAAGGTGTTGTTGATGGACGAGCCATACACCGGCCTGGATGAGCAGGCGGCGGCCATGCTGGACGAGCTGGTATCCAATGAACAAGAGCCTCGGCGCACCATTTTGCTCACCACGCATGACATGGAGCGCGGCCTCGCGTGCAGCCAGCGGGCGTTGATCCTGGCAAAAGGGCGGGTTGTCCATCAGATGGACCGCTCCGAGTGGGACCCGGCGCGTTTTCGGCAGGAATATCGCCGCGTGGTAGGAGCCGCACGGTGAAGCGGTTGCTGCAAATCGGGACGGTCATCCGCAAAGACCTGGCCGTGGAGATGCGCAGCCGCGAGCGGCTGATCGCCATGCTGGTGTTCGCGCTGATCGTGATTCTGGTGTTCAACTTTGCCTTTGATCTGCGCGTACAGGATGCGGCAACGGTGGCCCCTGGTGTGCTGTGGGTTACGTTTAGCTTTGCGGGCATGTTGGGGCTGGGGCGTTCGTTCGTCCGCGAGCGCGAGGACGGTTGCCTGGACGGCCTGCTGCTCTGCCCGGTAGACCGCAGCGCGATCTATGTCGCCAAGATGGTGGGCAACCTGCTTTTTATCACGCTGATGGAAGCGTGCGCGCTGCCCATCTTTTTCGCGTTGTTCAACCTGCCATTCCCCCCGTTGCTGCTGGTGGTGGTGCTGCTCGGCACTATTGGGTTTGCCGCGGTGGGCACGCTGTTCGCCGCCATGATGACTTACGCCAGAGCGCGAGACCTGCTGCTGCCCGTCTTGTTCTTCCCCATCGTGATTCCCCTGCTGATTGCGGGCGTCAAGTTGAGCGCCGGCCTCTTTGATGGGCAACCCTGGGCCGAGATCAATCACTGGCTGCATTTCATGATCGCCTTTGACGTCATTCTGCTGGTTGTGTCGTATTTGAGCTTTGAGTTTCTGGTTGAGGAGTAGCGTATGTCGGAAACAACTCGAGAGACGACTGCGCGGACGGCAACGGGCGCGCCGATCAAGGCACGGCCTGCTCGCGCCCTATCCCTGCTACACGCGCTCACCGCCGGGGCCATTGCCCTGGGCCTGGTGATGGTATTCCTGGTGGCTCCGCGAGAAGCCACAATGGGAGACGTGCAGCGCATCTTTTACTTTCATGTCGCCGCGTCATGGACGGGCTACCTGGCCCTGGCGTTTACCTTTGTCGCGGCCCTGTTGTATTTGCGGCGAGGCGAACGCCGCTGGGACCGCATGGGCTGGGCGTCGGCGGAAATCGGGCTGCTGTTTATCACTCAGGGGATCGTCACCGGCTCGCTGTGGGCCAAGCCGGTCTGGGGCACGTGGTGGACGTGGGACCCGCGCCTGACGACCAGCGCCGTCCTGTGGCTGGCGTATGCCGCCTACCTGTTGCTGCGGCATTCCATCGAGGAAGAGGCCCGGCGAGCGCGGTTCAGTGCGGTGTATAGCATTCTGGCTTTTGTGGCCGTGCCGCTCAACTTTATGGCGATTCGCTGGTGGCGGGCCATGCACCCGGTGGTGCTGAACAGTTCAGAATTTGGCATGACGCCCATCATGCTGCTCACCTTGATCATCAGCGTTGTGGCATTCACGCTATTGTATATTACGTTGCTCTCGCTTCGGCTGCGTCTGGCGAGGGCGGAAGATGATTTGCGACAGTTGCGGCTGCAATAGGAGGCATATGGTTTATCTGCTAGTAGCGTACCTGGTGCTGTGGGGGATGACCTTTGGGTATATCCTGGCGCTGGCGAACCGTTCCCGCAAGCTGGAACGCGACCTGGAATTGCTCGCCCGCAAGCTGCCGGAACATCCGGCGGAGCATCCGGCGGAGCGTTAGCGCGGGGGGCAGGGGAGCAGCTACCCCGGCGTCCACGAACCTAGCGATCCTCCGCGTCGGATTCGGCTTCTGGGGCCGAATCAAACAATTCCTGAGACGATGGGCTGGCAGCATTCCACGGCCAACGCTGCTCAATTTCGACGACCAGCGACCAGGTGAGAAACGTACGCACCAAGACCAGCAGGCCCAACGTCAGGACGCCGTCCAGCGTCAATTGCTCTGTCACCGTGCGTATCACGTCGGCAGCGATCAGGATTTCCAGGCCCAGCAAAAGGCCCCGCGCCAGGCTGACGCGATAATGCTGATAGGTCTCCTCCGCCGGTGCGCGAGTGATCCTTTGGCGAATGAACTCGACGGTTGCCAGCACAATCGCCACGAGCACAATGGCAACCCCCAGAAGCTCAACCCCCAAGACCACCGCCTCGACGCCGCTCAGAATGGAGTCTCGCTCTATCCAGG
>JAAYXX010000051.1 GCA_012515695.1 Chloroflexota bacterium | reverse complement strand
TGCCGCTTTCTCCCGGGGGGAGAAGGCGGTAAGCGCGGCAATATGCCACCGGCATATATGCCGGGCGGCTGGGTACAGTCGGGGGTGAGGGTGGTGAGGTGATCTGCTGGCCGTGGCAACCAAAAGTTAGCGCCATTAGCCAGGGATGGCGGCGGTCCAATCCCAGTCCAAGAGGAGAAGGCTCTTGACGCGGCAGCATGTCGTCCGGCAAGATGCCGCTCGGCTGAAAGTACTTGGATAATGTAAAGTAAAATGCATTAAAGGACATTAAAAATGCTAAACCCGTTTTAACGGGTTTCCTCTTTCCGCAGCCTGGGACATTCAGTCCCAGGTGAGCGGAGGGGATAGGCCACGGAATATAGAGGAAACTGCCCGGTAGGCGCGGCTTCCATGCCGAAACCGCGCCTACCAGATCAAGCTCGCTAGCTGTAGAACACCTCAACGTTCAGCGTGGCCTCGTCCGTTGGCAGGGAGATGGTCTCCTGCGCGGGGTCAAAGGCTGCGTGAGGCTTGCCGTTGACCAGCACACGCTGGATGGCCGCCGCGCCGGGGCGGCGCACACGCAGCAGTAGCTCGGCGGGCCGCCGACGCTGGGGCGCGGTGATGTGGGCCACGACCCGATCGGGGCCTGCGGTGACGGTATAGCTCACCGGGCCAAAGTGGCTGGCGAGTTTGCTAATGGCAAAGGTCTGTCCATCGGCGAACCAGGCGCGAGGCGCGCCGGGCGCCAGCCACAGTCGTTCCCCCTCCTCGTGCAGCAAGAACGCCCGCAGCCAGACCAGCGCCTTGGCTTCGTCCGGCGTCTTGTAGAACGGCCCAACTCCGTGGCCCAACTCGACTACTGGATGCTCGGCAAAGACGCGCACGTCGGGGTAGAGCAGGCTGCCATAGTTGTTGAACAACGCCCGCAAGCCGTGCGCGATCTGCCCGCGCCGCAGGTAGTCGATGCCCAGGTCCATCAGGTTGGGCTGGATGGTTACGCCGCCGTGGCTGAACCAGTATTTCTCCAGGTCTACAGGCCGCCCCCATTCCCGCGAGACGAACAGGTTGTCCTCCAGGTCTTGCAGCAACCAGGTCATTTCCGGCTCGTTGGGGTCAAAGACGCCCGATTCGAGCAGGTGCAGCGCGCCATAGGCCGCCTCGCGGAACCAGCCCCACGTGCGGCCACGCACGTCAGCGCGCGCGGGGATGTGTGGCACGTAGGTGCCATCCAGCAGGCGCACGACGGGCGTTTCCTCCATCGCTCGCAAGGCTGCCCGGCGAATATCCTGCCGATAAGCCTCGGCCTCGCCCGCGAGCCGCTCTGCCTGCGGGTGGCCGATCTCGGCGAGAACGTCGGCGATGGCCCGCATACCGCCATAGGCGTGGGCGTTCACCGAGAACCAGTACCGCCATTCCTGGTTGTCCTCCAGGTGGCCCGGCGGCAGCAGGCCCCATTCTGGCGCGGGCGCGCCATCGGGCGCGGTTGTCTTGGTGGCCTGTCGCTCCCGAATGACAAACTCGCAGGCGGCGATCAGGTTGGGGGTAACGCGCTCTAGCCAGGCACGATCTCCCGACAGGCGATAGTGCTCGGCCAGGCATTCCATGATATACCCGTGGTCCAGGTTATAGCGCAGCCCCGGCTCGACGATGGGCTGCCCGTTGGCATCCTCGCCCACTACGTTCAGCCCTTGCAGGCTCCCTTCGGAGGAGGCAAAGCGCCCGTCGGGGCGGACCATGCCCTGGGTTTGCAGGAACGTCTCCAAATACTCCGCCGCCCGGTCGTGATGCCCGGCCTGATCCAGCATGGTGATCTGCCAGCAGGCTTCGTTGCCGCAGGCGGGATAGTTCCAGGTGGCTGCCGGAACGGTGATCAGGCCGCTGGCCGGGTCCTTGTCCACATTGATTGCCACATGCATGCGGGCCGCCTTGTGGAAATCGGTCAGAATGGCGTCTGGCAGTTGCATCTGTCCGCCCGATTCGACATAACTCTGCCAATACTCGGCCACTTGCTGGCGCTTGGCCTCATAGTCGAGGGAAGCAGCGTGCGCCCATTCGTCTGTCGTCGTCAGGCTGATAAAAGGCACGGCCAGGGTGATGGTGTGGCTCTCGCCGCCTGCCAGATCAACCTGATACAGCACAGCTGTGGGGATGGCGTGGGATGCTCCCGCGTCGCTGGTGTAGGGCACAGCGGTCAGGCTGCCCCGCCCGCGTGTGTGGATGACGCAGCGCAAGGGGGCGGCCTCATAGGGGGCTATGCGCCACTGCCGCGCCACTGGCTCTGCGGGGACCACGCGCCCCTGGGCCAACACCAACGCGCCGCGTAGCTCTAGCTGTTCTTGCGGGGCGATAGCCAGCCATAGGCAGGCCCGTTTCGCGCCGTGAGTGACGTTGCGAATGGCAATTTGCATCATCACGACGGTGCTTTCGTTGCCCCGGCGCTCGGAGGGGGGCGTCAGCGGGCCGTCGAGCAGAGCGCCGAAAGCTGTCTGGCGGTATTCGATTTCGCGGTCCAGCCACTCGCTGGTGACGATGGGGAGCCAGCCATCTTCCAGGCTTTGGCGCGTGCTGAACCGGTCCTCGCGCCAGTTGGGGGGGTCGCCGCTGCCGAAGCAAAAGCGGATATGGTTGGCGGGCCAGATCAGCCGCGCCCCGTCGCGCCCCTTGAGCTTGATGGCGAGCTTGTCGGCGAACAATTCGCCGTTGTAGCGCAGGGCGTATTCCTGTCGCCCGGCCTCTACGCCTAACGGCAGATAGCGGCCATAGGGGCCTTGCTTGGTGACATCCAAAGGCGGGATTTCGGCCATGGCGCGCGACAGGGATTGCTCCGGCTCGTCGGCCACTCGCGCATAGAGGGAGCGGGGCCTGTCTGATTGGGCCAGGAAGGTAGCCAGGTCGGGCATTCCTTCCGCCCAGGTGATATACACCCCGTAATCAGGGATATAGATAGGGCCTTGGGCCAGATCGTCTACCAGGAAGGAAAAGGTGTGCGCGTTAGCGCGCAGGGTGACGACTGTGCGGTCTCCGGAGCTTCCCTCGGTGTACAGCACGCGCAGGCGCACGCCCTTGGGCTGCTGCGCGTGGCACTGCCAGCTACGCTGGCCCGTGATCGCGTCGCCCTGCTGAAAGTCGAGCGGTTCCACGCCCAGGATAACCCCGTTATAGGCTTCTGCCGCGCCGCTCCAATCTCCGGCGGCGGAGGGAACGACCCCAAAGCGCACGTCAATCCATCCCTCTCGCCAGACGGAGCCGCTGGTGACCGTCATTGCGGCAACAGGCGGCTGCTGGCCCTCTCGCGTTACGAGGCGGATCTTGAGTGTGCGGCGAAAGCGGGCCAGATAATGCTCGGCATCGACCAGTTGCGCGGCGGCGGCTGACCCCAGTTCGGCCACGTCTATCGGGTCGCAGGTGATCGTACAGGTAGAACCCTCCACACGCATTTCCCCCAACAGGGTAGTCCAGTGGCCATGCCAGGGGTCGTCGCGGCCAATCCACCCGCGGCGAGCGCCCGGAAGGCGCTCTGGGGCCTGCTGGGGCCAGTTGTGCCGCCAGTATTCCAGGCGCAAATCGCGAGGCACAGCCTGGGGCTGGGCGAAATGCACGACCACCTGGCGCACATCGCGAGGCTCGCGCCATTCCAGACCGATTTGCCACTCGCCAGTGGCCGGGTCTTGCGCTGCCTGGAGCAGGCCATCGGGCGTGAGGGGCAGTTCGTGCGTGTGCAGGTCATGGCGTTGCGTGCCAGTCCACCAGCGCGGGCGAGCCAGGGGGGTCAGATCGACAGGCTGACCCGCCGCCGGGGCGGGGTAAAGCCGGGTACCAGGATCGCTCATGGGGATGCCTCCTTGCGCGTGTTGAGCGTTATGCGTGATGGGAAACACACTCTGGATTATAGGACAAGCCAGGGGATAGGGCAACGGGGAACGGAGGCAAATAACTTGACAGCCGCCTGTAGATGTGCTGTAATAGCGCCATTGATCATCCTTCAGATAGCAGGCTCTGTCCGGGCGATACAGGCTTTCCGCCCGGCGGTCACCGGTCTGGGCCTATGTATCGACAATCTGAAAGGATGCGCATAGTAGCCTTGCCTGAATGGACCAAGGGCTTTTTTCATGGCACTCCCACCATTCCATTCCCCAGCCCGTCCACAAGCCCTGGCTCTCTAGCGCAGGGTCCATTGCCCGCCGGGAAACGGCTTGTTCGCTCGGTGTTGGTTATGCTCGTTTCGTCAAGGTTCGAACCGCGGGCAAAAGGCTGCATAGGCACCGGAGGGAATATGACCAACGACCTGCTTGGCGACAGAATCCGAGCCTTACATGAGCGTATCGCGACGCTGCGCGAGCGTACCGAGATGCCTTCATTGGTGGGGGACAGGCTGTCCAACCGCTTGCCGCAGGTTTTGCAGGAATTGATCGAGGTGTTGGGCAAGCTCCAGACTACCGGCGAAGAGCTGCGCCAGCAGAATATCGAACTGATGGCTACGGGCCAGGTTGTAGAGGCCGAGCGCCGACGCTATCGGGAGTTGTTCGAGCTGGCCCCCGATGGCTATCTGGTGACAACGCCCCAGGGAGTTATACAAGAGGCCAACCGTGGCGTGGCCGAGCTGCTCGGCGTGGGCGTTTCGGAACTGACCAATACCTCTTTGAGCGACCACGTTTGCCCGGAGGATCGCCCGGCATTCTCGGCCTGGCTGCGCCAGTTGCTAGAGCGGGAGACGACAGGCGACGAACTGCCCGAATTGCGCCTATGCCTGAAGGGCGGCTCGACCAAGTGGGTGTCCCTGTCCGTGGTTGCCGCACGTGACGCGGAGGGGCAGGTAGTCGGCATCCATTGGATGGTGCACGACGTATCCAAGCGGCGCGAAGCCGAGCACGCCCTTCAGGAGAGTGAGGCGCGCTATCGCTCTCTGTTCGACAATGTGCCCGTGGGCCTCTATCGCAGTGCGCCGAGCGGGCAAGTGTTGGACGCCAACCCGGCTTTGGTGCGGTTATTGGGCTTTCCTAGCCGGGAGGCGCTGCTAGAGCGAGGCACGTGGGCAGGATATGTGATCCCGGCGGACCGCGAGCGGTGGCAGGCCCTCATGGCGCGGGATGGGGTGGTGCGCGATTTCGAGACCCAGTGGCTGCGGCAGGATGGCGAGCCGATCTGGGTGGAGGAAAGCGCCCGCAGCGAGACCGACGCCGAGGGGCATGTGCTGTATTACGAAGGGGCGGTGCGCGATATTACCGAGCGCAAAAAGGCCGAGGCCCGGCTACAGGAGACCGCCGGGCAGTTGGAGACGGCGAACGAGCGATTGCAGGTCCTTGGGCGCGTCGTGCTTCGCGCTCAAGAGTCTTTTCAGGAAGAGGACATCTGCAATCTGGCCGTTGAGGCGTTGCAGCAGTTGGGCCTGCACGCCTTTATTATCAAGCGACGCGGCGAGCGGCTGGTGGTGGATCACGTGTCGCCTGATTCGTCGCTGCGCGATCTGTTCAGCGAGATGGTAGGTGGCGAACTGGTCGGCATGTCCTTCCCCAGGAGTAGCCCTGTGCTGCGCCCCATTCTCGCGGAAGAGCGGGCCGTCTATCTGCCCGATTCGACCGAATTGCTCGACTGGGTGTTGCCGCAACCCCTCTCCCCCCAAGAGCGAGAACGGTTGCGAGCAAGCGACCTGTCGCGGGCCATCCTGGCCCCAATGGTGAGCCGCGACAAGCTCATCGGGCTGCTCTGTATCTGGTCTTCCAGCCTGCGAGAGAGCGATGTGCCGGACATGATGACCTTTGCCAGCCAGTTGGCGGTAGCTATTGACAACGCTCGCCTGTATGAAGCTGTTACCCACCAACGGGAGCGGCTGCGCGCAATGGGCAGGCGCCTGGCCGAAGCGCAGGAGATCGAGCGCCGCGAACTGGCCCGCGAGCTGCACGACCGGGTGGGACAAAGCCTCAGCGCCTTGAGCATCACTCTGGGGGTCATCGGCGCTCAGATTGCGCACGCGCAGGCGATCGGCAATGAGGATAGTGCCCTGATCGGGTTGTTGGATTCGTCAAGCGAGCGGGTCAAAGATGCGCTGGTTCTGGTGGAGGAAACGACCCGCGAGATACGCAACCTGATGACGGATCTGCGGCCCGTGTTGCTGGATGATTACGGGCTGGTTCCTACGTTGCGCTGGTATGTCACGCAACTTGTCGCGCGCACGGGTATTGATATCCAGACGCAGGGAGACCTCAGCGGGCGGCTGCAATCTACGGTCGAGACGGCGTTGTTCCGTATCGCGCAGGAGGCGCTGAACAATGCCATCAAGCACGCCAACGCCACGCAGATCAAGGTTTCGCTAGAGGAAACACACAACTCGGTGCGGCTGATCGTCGCTGATAACGGGGTGGGCTTTGATCCCGAAGGGGTGGTTACTGAAGAGCATCAAGGGCGGGGGCTGACCATCATGGCCGAACGCGCCGAGGCGGTTGGGGGGCACCTGGCCGTCGAATCCAGGCCCGATCATGGCACGCGCGTCTTGGTGGAGGTCAGTCGCTAGGATTTCGGCGAGAATGGGCGAAACAGACGCAAGAGCTGCAAGCGCAAGAAAAAGCGGGCAATGCCTGGTAGGCACTACCCGCTATTGGGATCGGGAGAATAGTGATATGCTTGGTCGTTGCCCCCTCCTGCCTGGTCTGGCTAAAAGATACCTCTCCAAGCAGGAAGCCGGGGAAATGGTAGTGTTGTTGGAACGCCCTCGTACCAGTTTACCATCTGGAGAATTTGGGCAGGCCACCTGCCTGGTAGATGGCCTGCGGGCGCTTCCGCGCTGGTTAAGGGTCCCCATACGAGCAGGCAAAGACTCAGAATCAGCGCCAAAGTAGCGAACCTCTGCAAGTACCGCATTCGGCCCTCCTGTGTGTAAAGCATGACTTGGCTTGCGACCTGATTTTAGCATACAGCCTGGTTGAATTGGCTTTGTAAAGGTAGCGTCAAGGAAAGGCCGATTGCGCTACAGTCTACAGGCAGATGCGTAAAGCAAGCGTCAATTCTGCGCGGACCAGGAATGCTACGCTTCTTGTTCCTGCCAGCGCACTGATCTATCCATCCCGCGCAAAAAGCTCAGGTAGGCTTCCTTGGTCATGGCGGGCTGAAAACCCTCTAGAATGCGGCGGGCCTCTGTGGCATCGTTCGCCAGCAGGTCAACCAGAGTCCGGGCGGCCATTTTCGCGGGGGTGATGTAGGCCATCTCTGGGTCGCGGATGGCGTAATCTGCTCCGTGACCGGTCCCGCTAGAGCCGTTGGCGCTGGCCTCGATGGTGGGCATGAGGTGGCTGACATCTCCCATGTCGGTGGAGCCTGCTCCGAAGGACGATTCCCACCAGGCTTCCTGGCCCAGGCTGGCGACGACGTTACGCTGATAGACCTGCGCGAGGCCCTCGTGGTATAGCTTGGGCAGATAGCCGGGCAGGGTGCGAATTTCGACTGTTGCGCCGAGGGCCAGCGCCCCCGCCTTCAGGCAGCGATCTACTTTGACATCTGCTGCGGCGATAGCTTCCACTGTTGCGCCCCGCACATAGGTCTCGATCAGCACTTCGTCGGGGATGACGTTCACCAGTTCGCCGCCCTTGGTGATGATGGGGTGAACCCGGATGTGATCGTCGTCGCGGAAGGTTTCGCGGTTGGCGTCGATGGCTTGCAGGGCCAGCGTGGCCGCCTTGAGCGCGTTGATCCCCCGGTCTGGGCTTCCTCCGGCGTGAGCGGCTTTGCCCACGTAGCGGATGCGCTTTACCAGGCAGCCGTTGCAGGAGCCGCCCACGGTGAACAGTTGCTTGCCATTCTCGCGGGCGGTTTGATGGGTGGACAGAGTCATGTGGATGTTGTCGAACGCGCCCAGGCGGATCATCTCCGGCTTGCCCCCCAGGAACTCGATCTGCCCCGCTTCTTTCAGGCTCAGGCGGTAGGCGATCTCGACATACTCTTCTGCTGGAACAGCCATCAGAGCGATATTCCCGTTCAACTCGGCCATGACCCCGCTCTCGACAAGGCCATAGGCCAGGGCGATCAGGTTGGCGATCTGGGCGTTATGGCCACAGGCGTGGGCCGCGCCGGTGATTGGGTCGGCGTCGGGATGCTCCCGCACGAGCACGGAATCCAGCTCGCCCAGGTAGGCGACTGTCAGCCGTGGGGCGCGCCCGGCCAGCGTGCCTTTCACGCCGGTGATGGCGATGCCAGTCTGGTGAGGAATGCCCAGGCGGGCGAAATGTTGGGCGACGATCTCGGCGGTCCGAAACTCTTTGAACCCCAGTTCTGGATGCACTCGGATATCCTCGCCGATGGCGATGATCTCCTCACGATGGGCGTCGATGCGCTCGCACACGCGGTCTTGAAGCTGTTGTATGTGTGTCATGATGTCCAGCACCTCCGCCCCCATAGTAGTCAAATGGCCGTTAGTTGTCTACTGGGCGCTTGACGATTGACACCCTGCTGCGATTGGCGCATACTGCCCGCGTATTGACCAGTTCAAGCGGATGGTTCCCATCCGAAGAAGAGGGCCATCTGGAGGAGAGTGCTATGGCTGTCTATTCGGGCGCAGAATCCAGGCTATACGGCGCGCCGCTCACCTTTGATCCGGCGCGTGGCCGTACGGTAATCGCCCCGCCGGGAGAGGGGCCAGGGTTTTGGGCCGGCGCGCCCAGCGTGTTGTATGACGCCCAGACCTCTCGCTTTTACCTGTACTATCGCTTTCGTCGGCCCCGTCCTGTGCGCGGGGATGAATGCTATATCGCCGAGTCGAGTGATGGGCTATACTTTCGCCCGATCTGGCGGGCGGAGAAATCGGATTTCGCCTCGCCTTCTGTGGAACGGTTCAGCCTGAACCGCTCCTATGATGGGAAGTGGCTGCTATATGCGAGCTATGTGGACCCCCTCGATGATCGCTGGCGTATTGATGTGATCGAGGCGGACAGTCCCCGCAATTTTGAGCCGGGCAAGCGGCAGCAGGTTTTCACCGCTGATACTACGGGCACGGAGGGGGTCAAAGACCCCTGGGTGATGAACGTCAACGGGCTGTATTATATGCTGGTGAGCTATGCGGCGCGGCTGGAGAACCTCTCAGAGCAGGAGCGGGCGCAGATGCACACGACGGCGGATATCTATAACACCGGCCTGACGCTCTCTGGCACGGCTCTGGCGGTTAGCGGGGATGGCCGTCGGTTCGACTGGGTGCGCGAGGTGCTCACTCCCCGGATTGGGGCGTGGGACGGCTATGCGGCGCGGCTGGGGTGTCTGGTTCCCACCGACAATGGCTGGCTGGGCTATTATGATGGCTCGGCTTCTGTGTCGGAGAATTACGAGGAGCGCACGGGCATCGTTCACACCTGGGATATGAGCCAGTTCTACCGGCTCAGTCAGCAGGGGCCGTCCATCGTCTCCCCTGAGGGTTCGGGCAGTCTGCGTTACCTGGACGCTGTGGTGTTTGACCAGGAAGTCTATTTCTACTACGAGTATGCCCGCGCTGATGGTTCCCACGAACTGCGGCTGAACCGGGTGCGCCGCACAATCTCCCCCTGGGAAGTGCCAGGCTGGGAGAGACCCCGCGAAGTATAAGGCGTTCGCTGTGGGGACGGGAGGACCAGACAGGGTGCTCTCGCCCCCACAGGTTGCCACAAGGCCGACGGGTGGATGATCCGTTGCCCCCTGTGCTGTAGCCAGTCCCCACTGCCAAGGAGCCAGACCTATGCGCATCAGGCGTGTGCCTGTTCCTGACCGCGAGACGCTGAACCAGATGCTTGCCATCTATGAGGCGAGCTTTCCGGCCAACCAGCGGGCCGACCTGTCCGCTCTCGACCAGGGCACGGAGGAGGATGGGCCGCTGCTGTATGTCGCCAGCGAAGAGGGGCGGGTGGTGGCTTTTGCGCTGCTCGATCCGTTGTCGTGCGGGCGCGTGTACCTGCTGGGGTATATCGCCGTGGCTGTCGAACAACGCGGCCAGGGGGTGGGCGGCGCGCTCTTGGGCCATATCCGGGACGATCTGCGCGCCAGAGAGGGGGCAGAGGGGCTGCTGCTGGAGGTCGAGCCGCCGGATGAGGGGCCGGAGCAAGAGCGCGCTACCCGGCGGAGGAGGGTCCACTTCTACGAGCGACAGGGCGCGCGCGTGATCTGCGAGGCCGCTTCCTATCGTATGCCCAATCTGGCGGGGGAGGGGAGCCTGCCCATGTTGCTGATGTGGCTGCCGGTGGGCAAGCAGGAGCCGCCGTCGGGTGATCAATTGCGGAAGTGTATCATCCATATATACACCGAGTCGTATGGCCGGGACGAGGAGGACGCGCTGTTGCGCTCGATTCTGGCGGGGATGGGGGCGCGCCAAGTTGCCAGCCCACTCGACGGCGAGTATAATAACGATTGTGGGCAGGGCCAAAGGAATAAAGGCGCATGAGAACGGGCACAGCGGGTTCGCCACCGCACGGTGGGGCTGCTCCGGCGTGGTTGTTCGCCCGGATGGCGCGTCTGGTGCGCGTGACGACCATCCTCATGGAGGGCGCAGGTGTCATGTGGCGCTTGGGCGTTCGTTATGTGTGTCAGACCTTTGGCTGTGTGTTGGGCATAGAACGGCACTTCAGCGAATTGACCACTATAACTTGCGGCGCTCTTATCGAGGGCCGCGCCTCATCGTTGCACGTTCCTCCTGCGACCCTGGCGTATGCCTACCGAATGCTCGTCAGGGCGCATCACACGGCTATTCAGGATGACTATTCGTTCTATCATCACGTGGCAGGCGCTAACCGGGCAGGCAACCAGGCGGTTATTCGGCAGGGCATGGATGACAGCGCCTGATAGGCGGCGTCTGATAGACGGCGCCTGATAGGCGGCTGCATTTTGCGCTGTCGTGGCGCAGGCCAGGAGCGGCAACCGGGACTGCATGCAGGCTTTTCAGCTTGCTCTACTCCAGGAGGATCATAAACAATGGCGCGTAGCAAGTGGGAAGATGGCCTGATCGGAATCAGGGAGGACCATACGTCCGGCTCGGCGGAATTGGAATCGCGGGCGATGAATCTGTTGATTGATGCCGTTAGCGAGTCCGAGGCGCTGGGCACAGCCTTGCGCTACCAGCGTTGGCTGCTGCACATAGGCCGCGATCTGGTGTCCACGCAGCCTGCTATGGCAGGGATATTTCGGCTGGTCAACGATATGTTGTGGGCCGCAGATGATGCCGTGCGAGCAGAAGAGGCCCGCTTGCTGGCCCTGGACTTTTTGCAGCAGCGCCAGATGCAGGTGGCCGATCACATGGAGCGGGTGGTCGAGCGGGCGGCCAGCTATCTGAAGCGTTTTGATCGGGTGATGACCTATTCGCGCAGCTCCACGGTTTGGCAGGCTCTCAGCATACAGCGCGAGCTAAAGCACGAGATGCAGGTCTATTGTAGCGAGAGCCGCCCTATGCTGGAAGGGCAGACGCTGGCCAGCGAACTGGGCTGGGCCGGGCTGGAGGTGGTGATGGGGATTGACATGGCCCTGTTTGGGTGGCTGCCCGAAGTGCAGGCACTCATCATAGGGGCCGACGCTGTTTCCACCTCCGGCGTGTTGAACAAGATCGGCACGGCGGCCCTGGTTCACGCTGCCGCCGAGCGCAATATCCCGCGCATCGTGGTGGCGACCAGTCACAAGTTCCTGCCTAATGATTATGTGTTGGAGCAAGGCTTGCGCCCCGGCGACCCAACCGAGTTGATGCCTGTGCCCAACAAGAACGTGCACATTGTGAACGTTTATTTTGACATAACACCTCTGGAGGAAGTCACGGTGGTGCTCACCGAGGAGGGGGCCTTGGAACATGGGGCGGTGGTCAGCCGTCTGGGCGGGCTACGCACCTACGCCGGCTTGTTGGGGAGGCAGAACACCTGATGGACGTTATGGCGCAGGCTCCGTGGGTGGAGATTGTCGCCATCGGTAACGAGCTGCTGGCGGGGGATGTGCTGGATACGAATAGCCATTGGCTGTGCCAGCAACTGACGGGCCTGGGGGCGCGTGTGCGCCAGGTGTGCCTGGTGCGCGACGACCTGGAGGCGATTGCCGCCCGGCTGGGCGAGGCTCTGGCGCGAGATACCTGCCTGCTGATTACCGTTGGCGGCCTTGGCCCGACGGACGACGACCTGACGCTGCAAGGGGTAGCGCGTGCCCTGGGCGTGGCGATGCAGGTCAACGAGCGGGCGCTAGAGATGGTGACAGCCAAGTATGCCGAGCTGGCCCACCAGGGATATGTGGCCTTCCCGGAGATGACCCCATCTCGCGTCAAGATGGCCCGCTTTCCGCAGGGGGGCGAGCCGCTACAGAACAATGTGGGGGCGGCTCCGGGCATGGTCTGGCGGCAAGGGCAGCGCACCGTTGTCAGCTTGCCCGGCGTGCCCGGCGAACTAAAGGATATTTTCCAGGGATCATTGGCGCCTGTGCTGCGTGACCTGTTGGGCGAGGCCCATTTCGCGCAATGGAAGGCCACTGTGGATTGTGGCGACGAGTCGGTGCTGGCCCCACTGTTGAGCGCCGTCGCCGCCGCTCACCCGGAGGTGTATACCAAATCTCGCGCCCGGCGGTTTGGGCCAGACGTGCGCTTTTCCATCACGCTGTCGGCCCGTGGCGAAACGCAGGCAGTTGTGCGTGACCTGCTGGGCGCGGCCTGGGAAGACCTGCGCGCGCGGCTGGAAAAGCAAGGAATCGGCGTGATCTCGCTGGACCAGGGTGGATAGGCGCGGCCTTCCTGCTACCTTTGACATAAAGGTATATAGCGGGCCTTTTTTCGTTCGCTCATCTCTGTGGTAAACTATCTCGTCTGCTTTTTCGTTTTGCATACATGGGGGTTTCATGGATATTGGAACAGTACAACGCGTAGACATCGAGCAAAAGATGCGCTCGGCCTACTTGAGCTATGCCATGAGCGTGATCACTGCGCGGGCGCTCCCCGATGCCCGGGACGGGCTCAAGCCTGTGCAGCGCCGCATCCTCTACGCGATGGGCGATATGGGGCTGCGCCACGACCAGCCCACCCGCAAGAGCGCCCGTATCGTCGGTGAGGTGCTGGGCAAGTACCACCCGCACGGCGATTCGGCGGTATATGAGGCGATGGTCCGCATGGCCCAGGATTTCACCATGCGGTATCTGCTGGTTGAGGGGCAGGGCAACTTTGGCTCGGTGGACGGCGACGGCGCGGCGGCCATGCGGTACACCGAGGCCCATCTTGCGCCGCTGGGCGAGGAGATGCTGCTCGACCTGGAAAAGCATACCGTTGATTTTCACGATAACTTTGACGGTTCGCTGACCGAGCCGTCGGTGCTGCCCGCCAAGCTGCCCAACCTGCTGGTCAACGGGGCGGGGGGTATTGCTGTGGGCATGGCGACCAATATTCCGCCGCACAACCTGGGCGAAGTTGCGGACGCCATCGCCTATCTGGTGGACAACTATGATCGCGCCGATGACGTTTCGCTCGAAGACCTGTTGCAGTTTGTGCAGGGGCCGGATTTCCCCACCGGCGGCGTGATCGTGGGGCATGAGGGGATTCGCCAGGCGTATGCCACGGGCAAGGGCCGCGTGGTCATGCGCGCCCAGGCCCACACCGAGGATATCAACGGGGGGCGGACCGCTATCATCATCACCGAGTTGCCGTATCAGGTGAACAAGGCCAATCTGGTGGAGCGCATCGCGGACTTGACGCGCAACGGGCGCATTGAGGGAATCGGCGACCTGCGCGACGAGTCGGACCGGGCGGGCATGCGCGTGGTGATCGAACTCAAGCGGGGCGTCGAGGCTGCGCCAGTGTTGTCCCAGTTGTTCAGATCCACGCAGATGCAGAGCACCTTTGGGGTCAACATGCTGGCCCTGGTGGATGGCGAGCCGCGAGTGCTTTCGCTCAAGCGCACCCTGCTGATCTACATTGACCACCGCTTCCAGGTGCTCACCCGCCGGACGCAGTACGAGCTGGAAAAGGCCCTGGCCCGCGCGCACGTGCTGGAGGGGCTGCGCATTGCGCTGGACAATCTGGACGCAGTCATTGACACCATTCGCAGGTCGCGCACAGCCGAGACTGCCATGCGTAACCTCTGTGAAAAATTCAGCCTGACCGAGATTCAGGCGCGGGCCATCCTCGACCTGCAATTGCGGCGGTTGGCGGCTATGGAGCTTCGCCAGATCGAAGAGGAATACCAGGAGGTTCTCAAGCGGGTCGCGTATCTGCGCGGGCTGTTGGCTGACAAGAAAAAGGTTCTGGCCCTGGTCAAGGAGGACATCCTCGACCTGAAGCAGCGTTTTGGCGATGCCCGGCGTACCCACATTTGCGAAAAGAGCGAGTCGGGCGACCTGAGCCTGCGTGACCTGGTTCCGAACGGCGACGCAGTGATAGCATTGTCGCGCATGGGGTTCGTGCGGCGGCTTCCGGCGGGCGTGCTGGAGCGCCGCGAAGACCTTGTCAAGGCGCTCAAGGTATCGGAAAATGAGGGGGACGCTCCCCTGCTTGTTCTGCGGGCGGGTCTGCGTGAGAATGTGCTGTTCTTTACCGACAAGGGGCGCGGCTATCAGCTTCCCGTACACCAACTGCCGGACGGAGCCCAGCAGCCGGACGGGATGTCGGTGGCCCACCTCACCCGCATGGACGCAGACGAGCGGGTGGTTGGCGCATTCCACACAGCCGCCTATCCGGAGGACCATTACCTGGCGCTGGTGACGCGGCAAGGGCAGGTCAAGCGGCTGGCCCTGAGCGAGATTAGCAGCCTGGGGACAATGGGCGGCGAGGTGATCGGCCTGACTGAGGGGGACCAACTGGGCTGGGTAATGCCCGCGCAAGACGAGGACGATCTGGTGATTGTCAGCGCCGAGGGCCGGGCCATTCGCTTCCAGGCGAGCAGCGTGCGGCCCCAGGGTACGTCGGCCCAGGGGATGCGCGGCATCAACCTGAAGGAGGGCGATACCGTGGCCGGAGCTGATGTGGTCCGCGAAAAAGGCGAGTTGGTATTGCTCACCGCGACAGGCTTTGCCAAGCGCACCGCCATGGACGAATACAGCCAGCAGGGGCGCGGCGGCGTCGGCGTGCTGGCCGTAGACCCCACCAAGACCGACATCACCGGCCCCATTGCGGACGCGCAGGTGGTCGTATCGGGTGAAGGGTTGGTGGTACGCACCGCACGCGGTGCCTCGCAACTCGTGCCGCTGGCCGATGTGCCCGCGTTGAGCCGGGATTCCTGGGGCCGCGTGGTCACGCGCACTCGACGAGGGGCCATCATCCAGGTGGAGGAGGGGACAGCGGCGGGGTTTGCTCGCGTGCCCGCTGCTGTTGGCGACCCGGAAAAGAGCGCCGCTCCCGCTCCGGCCAAAAAGACGACGACCCGCCGATCCGCAGCCGCGCCCAAGGCTACGGGAGACGACGGCGCGGCGGCTCCCGCCCGTCGTAAGGCGGCCTCTGCCACAAAGGCGGCGTCCTCGGCGGCGGAGGTCCCCGCTGCCAAGGCGGAACCCGCCAGGCGCAAGGCGTCTACCGATAAAGCGGCGCAGGCCAGGCCCGCGCGCGCGACGAGCCGCAGCGCCAAGGCCGGGTCGGCTGAGGCAGCGGCTGACCAGCCCAAGGCCGAACCGGCGGCGGATGCAGCACCCAGCAAAAAGCCTACTGCGAGAAGCCGCAAGGCGAGCGATTCTACGGCCAAGGAAACAAGCAACAAGGCGTCTGCTGAAGCGGCGCCGGAGGGCGAGTCCACGCCGGAGGACAAGCCCACCCGCACGCGACGCACTCGCCGGGCGACGGTCACCACACCGCCGCGCCGTTCGCGTTCGTCCAAGACAAAGGCATCCTGACAGCGTTCTAGTTTTTACCACCAAGGCACAGGAGAAGCATGGTAATCAACATCTGGAAACGATTGTCGAGCATGACCCGCCTGGCGGCTATCGCTCTTTTGGTGCTGGTTGTGGCGTTCATCGGCTATCAGGCGTACGATTTCTACGCCAACAAAATGGGAGTCACGCCGGAAAAGGCCATCGAGGACTATTTTCAGTCGCTGGCTACTGGCGACTATGAGGAGGTCTATCGCCTCACTGCCAAGACCCACCTGACGGATATCTATGGGCGGCCCATCACCCACGACGAGTTCATTGACCAGGTCAAGCGGGTCACAAACGAACGCCAGTTGCCGTTTAACGAGATCGTGGTGACGCGGCTGTTCCGCCACGACGATTCGCAGTACTATCTGGTGGAGCTGGGTTCTAGCGTGGGAGGCACGGCGGGCAAGAGCCGGTTGACCGTCGAGGTGCATCGCGAGGATGACCTCTGGGTGGTCACGTATCCGTTTGCCATTCTGCTGTAAGCGTTCGCCCGGCCAAAAGCGTGCCTGCCGCAACAGGGCCAGGCGGGGGCGCGCATCTTGAACAAGGGATGAGGGAGAGACAATGAGTATCAGGGCGCTGGTTTCCAAGGGGCGAGGGCCGATGCTCGAGTTCATGCCCGAACCGGAAGCCGACGAACTCGCTCAGGTGATTGTGGCTTTTGCCAACGCCCTGGGCGGCACGGTGATTGTGGGGATGGATGACCAGGGGCGCGTACACGGGGATGCGTTGGAGAACCTGGAGCCGGTCTTGAACCGCGCCTTGCAGATGTGCGAGCCTCCCTTGCGCCCTGCGGACCTGCCCGAGTTGCAGATGGAAGAGGTCGCCAACGAGCAGGTAGCCACCATCACCGTGCGCCCCACTGCATACCGCGTGGCTGCTCGCGGGCATGGTGTGCTGGTGCGCTCTGGTACGACCAACAAGCGCCAGACTGCGGCCCAGGTGGAGGCCGTTCGCCCGCGCGCGCCCGGCTTTGAGGAGGAGACTGTCCCCGGCGCGACGCTGGATGATCTGGACGAGAGCATCATCGAGGAATACCAGCGCAACCACATCCGGCGCGGCCCGCGCGGCGAGTCCTTTTCTCGACTGGAACTGCTGCGCGACGCGGGCGCGCTCGATCCAACTGGCACGCCGACCAATAGCGGTATGTTGTTGTTCGGCAAGTATCCCCATCGCTTTTTGCCGCAGGTGGGGGTAATTGTGGTGCGTTTCAAGGGGACCAGTGTGCGCGAGGCGGTCGCCACGTCGGAGCGGTATCTGCGCCGGGTGGAGATCGTCGGCCCGGCGGCGCG
>JAAYXX010000417.1 GCA_012515695.1 Chloroflexota bacterium | reverse complement strand
GTTTGCCAGAAAAGCTTGCGTCTTGACGGCGATGGGCAAGGGGACAGCCTTCCACAGCTCTTGACCAGAACTAAAGATGGCCACCCCCCGCGACTGCCAGTCGTACTCGTAATCCAGATATTTCGCCACCGCCTCTGCGTCCTCCGCCGCGGAGGGCGCTTGCAGACTCTTGATGGCCTCTCGGACCATCAATTTGATCGCGTCCTTGGAATTTTGGGCTAGATTCGTGTCGGCATAAACGCTCAATACCTGCCTGCTGCCACTAAACTCGGTCAACGTCTGTAGATCATTCTCACCGATCATTTTCGTTCTCCTCGTTTGGGGGCATCATTGCCCGCGATGAGTCGGTCACCCTACGAACAGCGGTCACCTCAATGATCCCATAGTCATCCTTGCGTAGCGTCTCTGTCCCTTCCAATTCTCGGATGCGTTGCTGCAATGCTCTGATCTGATTGCGTGATCTCTCTTGCATTCTGGCGAGCTTGTCCTGTAGCTCTTCAATGCGTCGCGCCATATTCAAGACGACTTCTACCCCGGCCAGGTTCACTCCCAGATCATCTGTCAGGCGGACGATCCTGCGTAGGTCTTCGATGTCGCGTTGGGAATACAGGCGTATCCGCCCTGATGTGCGAGATGGTCTCAACAGGCCGATCTTGTCATAGTAGCGCAGCGTCTGCGGATGCAGGCTCACCAATTTGGCAGCTATGCTGATCACATAGCAAGGTTCATCATCTTGGATTTGGCGGTCGTCAGCCATGACTCTTCTCCGTTACACATACAACAATCTCGCAGGTTAGTTGGGGCTTTCGGTCAGCACCACTCGGCTGGTCTGCAATTCGCCATTCCGGTAGAATTGCAGTTCTACCTCCTGGCCGACGCGTGTCCTGGTTTCCAGGAATTGATACAATGCATCGTTGCCCGAGATGGGCACGCCATCTATGGACACCAGAATATCCCCGCCTGCATATAATCGTTTGTTCCCTATGATCACTTCTCGTGTGGCCCCTCGCAATCCCCCCTGAGCAGCGGGGCTGCCCTGGTAGATGCGAGCGATCAACACCCCTTCTGATACCGGCAAGTCCAGCCGCTCGGCCAATTCGGCGTTCAGGGTATACCCCAGAGCGCCCAGCCACGGGTGTCGATAGCGGCCCTCGGCGATCAATTCGGGCACTACCCGGCGCACGGTAGACATGGGAATGGCAAACCCGATATTCTCTGCGCCAGAGCGGATGGCGGTATTCACGCCGATCAACTGCCCACGCGAATTGAGCAAAGGCCCGCCCGAGTTCCCCGGATTGATGGCGGCGTCGGTTTGCACCACGTCATAAATGATACGTTCCGATGATATCTGCAAGGGCCGCCCCAGCGAGCTAATCACCCCGGCGGTCAGGGTCCAATCCAGGCCGAACGGGTTGCCAATGGCGATGGCCCGCTGTCCTACCTTCAGGTCTCCCTCAAAGCTCATGTCCACGGGGTGCAGCTTGTCCTCTTCTACGTCCACGCGGAGGACGGCCAGGTCGTTCAATGGGTCTACCCCCACGATTTCAGCCTCCGCTACCGTCTGGTCGAGCAGCGTCACCTCCACCGTTTGCGCCCGCTCGATCACGTGATAGTTGGTGACGATGTGGCCCTGCTTGTCGATCACAAAGCCAGAGCCGGTCCCTTCGGAGGGATAGGCTCCCCCGAAAAAGTCCATTGCAATCACCCGGCTGGTAACGTGCACGACAGAGGGGCTGACCTTTTCATACACCTGAATGGTGAGCGCCTCGGCAATGTCGAACAACTGCTCGTCGTCCAGCTCGTTCTGGGCGATCACCTCACGCTGGGCCACCGGCGCGGGCGTCTCGCTGCGCGGTGTAGCTATCGACACATCGGGCGTCGCCTCAGGCGCATTGGCCTGCGGCTGGGGCGTTGGCGCCAACAGCAATTGGAATTGGCTGGCTGTTAAGGTGCATCCTCCCAGCACGACCACCAGGGCGATCAAACCTGCAAGCAATCGGATTGATTTTCGATTGAACATGTTATATCACCATGTTGTCGGAATAGTATCAACTAGCGTTATGCGCTGTGCCGGGTCATCTGGCGGGCTAATGCCTGATCGCGGCCAACTGGCGGAACAACTCTTTTTCCTCATTGCTCAACTTTTCGGGCAGTTCCGGAATCACCTCGACGAGCAGGTCGCCGAACTCGTCGGGGTTGCGCAGCGACGGCATCCCCTGCCCGCGCAGGCGAAACACCTGTCCGGCCCTGGTTTCGGGCGGAATACGCAACGCCCCGCGCCCTTTTAACGTTTGCACAGTGACATCGCCGCCCAGCACCATCGTGTACAGGTCCACATACTGGCGCATCCGCAGGTTGTTGCCCTCCCGCTTGTAGACGGGATGCTCCATCACCTCAATCACCAGGTACAGGTCGCCCGGTTGGCCGCCCGTGGGGCTTGGCTCCCCTTCTCCGGGGACGCGCACCCGCGAG
>JAAYXX010000416.1 GCA_012515695.1 Chloroflexota bacterium | reverse complement strand
GCTGTTATGCCGTCAAGAGGTTCATCGCAAAAAGAAAACCCACCCGGTGTATGGTGGGTGGGCGAAGAAGAATGCCTCGCAAGCTGATGATAAGGTGACGAATGCGCCTCAGGCACGTCTGTCAGAAACAGTATCACCTGCTGGTGAGTACAGGACTGTTGCTGATGCCTGTCAAAGTTGCCGTTGGATTGCAGAGCGTGGCCTCGCGCATAGATAGGTCGACATTTTGGGGCATACGTTACGTTTCGATCACATCCTAATCCTTCTTCAAGTGTGGCGGATTTCGTCACCTATAATTCAGCAGAATAATATAAGGGATAAGCGGTAGACAGCAAAAGAACCATACATGTTTCAGGCGGATGCATAGAACGGACTTGATCCGCTGGGGGAAACCTCGTGTGGGTTCGAATCCCAGACGCCCTACATGCTAGATGTTGTGGTCCTATTCCGTTTGCCTGCCACCCCTGGAGTTGGGGATAGTGGGTACCGCTGGGCTGGTCTAGGCTTGTGCGCCTGCTCTCGGCAAAAAGCGGCTGACGACTATCAGGGCCAGACCGATCAGTCCTACGATCAACGACTGGATAGCCAGGCCCCATGTGAACTCGGCAAGCACCTGGCTGACTACTATCTGCATCTCGGGATTGGAGATATTGTTTCGTACAGGCGCTTGCAGGGCAGGGATCAGCAACAGGGTGAGCAGCCCAACGACCAAAACCCCGATGCCTATCGCCAATAGCTCGCTCCTTCGGCTCTTCGCCATCCAATAGGTCACGCCTAACAAGGCGATGGCCCCCAACCCAGTAAGCGGCCAAATCCACGGCACGGCATTGGCCAACCCCCTCAGCCTGGGGAACCGACCCGACTCGTAGACCACCAAAGGCCCGCTCTCCTGGGCGGAATCCAGGGCAGCCTGGATATTCGCGCCCGCCTCAGGGTCGATGGCTGTTACCACGCCAACGATTTGAGGCCCCACATTGCTTATCATCGCGGACATGTCGATGCCGATTACGTCCTCTGCACTGGTCGTCATGACCGTATACGCGGCTGCTGCGGACCTTTCAAAGACGGGAATGAAAACGGGCCGCTGCAGCAGCCAGGTGACGATTTCCTCAGCCGGAGTCCGGGCCAGCGGCGGGAAGTTGGGATGATTCTCGACAACCCGCTGCACGGCGACCTCGGCCAGCGCCTGGCTGGCTGCATCTGACTGCAACCCTTCGGCCACGTGATCGCCAAAGCGATCGGCGTTGAATACATCCCTGGAAGCCCACAGGGTCAAGTTGGCGACGGCCAGCAAAATGCATCCCACAACCACGAGCACTATGACTAGACTGTTGGACATACTATCCATCTCCTTACCGATCCAATGCCTGACATAGGCGCCGTGCCCACATAAAAGACCCAGCCACGCTATCCAGGACACCTCAAAATCCAATCCCGGTTGCCATAGCCAAAGCCGAACACGCCGCCAGGAAATACCAGCGGTGTTGCCAGCAGTAGCGGGGAATAGCGTGCAGGCGGGTGACAGGAAAAGCTAGAGAGAACTCGGCTCGACGGAAGCGATACGCTGGCTGTGTCAGGAGAATCACGCGAGGCGATAGGGAGGAAGCTCGTCAATATTGACCATTTTTCTACCAAGCAGATGGATGTGTCACGGCTGAAACATCCCAAGGCCAGATCATACCACCGGGCGTTGTAGAAGTAAAGCCCGAGGACAGCGGAAGAAACGTGCTGTCAGCCCGCGAGTGCCCACGAGGTGATATATGGCATAATCTTGGGATAGCAAGACGGTAGCGCCATTGCGCGCCTATGCAACCACGCCAATGTGCGCTATAATCGCGACCATGTCCCGCCGGGTCCGCGCGCGGCGCACTGGCGGAGGCTAACGTCACCAACCACCGCCCCACTCGGCGGTGAACAAACGGCTCTTTCCCTCAGGAGGTGAATACATGCAAGTTGATCTGAACAAACAGGTAGCCCTGGTTACGGGCGGCGCTACGGGCATCGGCAAGGCCATCGCGCGGAGCCTGGCGGAGAACGGTGCGCGAGTCGCCATCGTGGATGTGGATATTGCGCGCGCCCAGTCGACAGCAGCAGACATCACCGCCAACGGCGGCGAGTGTATCGCCCTACGGGGCAATGTCGCGTCGGCGGAAGAGATGCAACAGCAGGTCCAGGCCGTGGTAGAGCGGTGGGGCCAGATCAATATTCTCATCAACAACGCCGGGATCAATACCGCGCGAGACCGCGTCCCCATCCACGAGTATTCGATGGACGACTGGCGTCGCATTCTCGATGTGGACCTGACCGGCGTGTTCATCGTCAGTCAGGCGGTAATCCCCTATATACTCCAGCAGGGCGGCGGGTCCATCGTCAACATCAGCTCCGTCGCGGGCATTGTCCCGTTGCGTCTGCAAAGCGCCTTTGTCGCGGCCAAGGCAGGGGTCGCCAACCTCACCCGCTCTATGGCTATCGAACTCGGCCCCTTGGGCATTCGCGTCAACTGCGTGGCCCCCGGCTCAACCCTGACGGAAGGGACGCAAGCCCTCTTCTATGGACCGAACGGGGCCTACAGCGAAAAAGCGGCCAGCCTGCTGGCCCACATCCCAATGGGGCGGCCCGGCCAGCCGGAGGAGATCGCGGCTGCGGTCTTGTTCCTGGTGTCCCCGGCGGCCAGCTATGTTAACGGGGCCGTTCTGCCGGTGGATGGCGGCTGGCTGGCAGGCTATACCCGCGACTGGTAGATGCGTCATAATGGGGACTAACAAAATAGCTCGGTAACAGCCATTAGGATGGGCGGTTGAAACCGCGGCAACCGTTGCG